>SLHK01000204.1 GCA_007136165.1 Syntrophomonadaceae bacterium | reverse complement strand
GCAGAGGGGGAGAAATCCCACTTTCGGGTCTCGTCCAGGGCGGAAAGGTAGACACCCCGTTCCAGAAAGAAACCGCATTGGTCCGCCAGCTGGGGCAAGGGGTTCTGGAGGCCGTCATAGACCTGGCCCAAAAGGCCGGGGCCCAGTTCAACGCTCAATAACTCCCCGGTGAATTCCACCGGGTCCCCCACCCCGATACCCTTGGTCATTTCAAAGACCTGGACATCCGCCACATTTCCTTTAATTCGAATCACTTCCGATTTCAGCTTCTGGCCACCGGTTACCACATAACATACCTCGTTCATGGAAATATCACCGGTGAACTCCACCGACACCATATTGCCGCTAACGCCAATTACCCTGCTAATTTTCTTCATCCCCTCATTATTTTTTCGTACCCTTGGGTTATCGACTCATAGGTTTCTGAAAAAGCCTGCTGCCCCGGCTCCTTTTGAAATTTTTCCTGGCGCAGGGCTATTTGCAGTTTAAAGAAATAAATGATAATGGCTTCCAGGTCAAAAAAGTGGGAAGCTTCCATGTCCTCAAGGAAGGCCCAGCGGAGCTGATCCATGAAGCGCTCCGCTTCCAGGGGTGAATCCATGGCCATGATTGCCTTAACTTGCTCATGCAGAGCATCCTGTCCATCGGATCTGGGCAGAGGTTCGGAAGGGGTGAATTTTAGCTTCGCCATGCGGGCCTCGGCCAGTTCCAAACGCAGTTCCTTTTCCCAGGAAAGTATCCGGTCAGCAAAAACTGAGCCCGTTGGTTCCACCGAGCTCAGGCGGCTTTTACTTATAATCTGAAAATGTTCAGGTTTCAGGGTATCTTCTGCGAACTGCAAAAACTCTTCTTCACTGATGGGGGCCTTTTCACCGAAGAAAATAGTGGGCAAGGCCGCCACCGTGTAATAATAGTTGCCCAAGCTGCTTTCCTCCTAACCCTGTCCTCCGGATTTCCTCCAACCTTCTTGGGATTTATATGGCCTCTTTTAATGTCTTGGCCAGGTCAGAGGAAAGAGTCTCCGCTAAAACCTCTGCAATGCCTTCCGAGGAGAAATTGTAGAGGGCTCCGTCCTTGCCCCCCAGGCGGAAGCCCCTGGAAAACTTCCGGGAAGGAATGATTTCCACCCCTTCTTTGAAACGCCGGGACAGCTTTCCTTTGAGAGCCGTCTCCAGGGCCCTGGCATCCTGGGAGGATAGGACTATTTTCAGTCCCTCTTCACCCTTGTCCGCCCATGCCTGGGCCAAATCTATTATGAGTTTCTCCGTCAGTTCAGGGCTGAGGGCATCGTGAACCGACTCGGCCAGGATGGCTTCAAACTGGGCAATTATTTGCTTTTCCAGGCCAATCAAAATATCCCTGGCGGCCTGCTTTAAAGCATCGCGGCTGGCAATTTCCTGCTTTTTAATCTCACTCTCGGTTTGGGCCTTGTGGGAAGCCGCCTCTGCCCGGGCATCTTTAATTATGCGGTCCGCTTTTTCTTTTGCCCCGGCAATTATCTTTTCTGCTTCCTTTTCCGCCGCTTCAAAGGCTTCACTTTTGATTTTTTCAATGAGTTCTTGTACTTGAATGCTCATAATTTGCACCAACCTTCAAATAGATGGTAGAGGTAACTATGTGAATATTGAATAGTATTACCGGAAAATATGGGCTTTTGCTGTGGTAATAATAACAAAAGTCAAACTTTGTGTCAATCCTCATAGGAGGAAAATCTTTAGGTAAAAGATGCTTGCCTTACCACCATGACGGCACGGCACTCTCCTCCATTATAGCTCAAAGAGGGCAAATTGAACAGGTTGCGGCAAATATGACGGTCGAAAAAACCCGGTGGGAAGAGGGGCGGGCCCTATGAATCAGCGTTGATAGCGGATGAAGGATAGGAAGGCGATACCGCCGCATAGAAGGGGCAGGTAATAGGTAAAGAATCGCCAGGCAGCGATAAAGATGCCGATAAAGGGAGAGGGAACAAAACCAACAAAGAGGGTGGCGGCACTTATTTCTGCGGCACCGCTTCCCCCGGGGAGGGGTATATAAGAGAGGACCAAGAACAGCATCACCTGCCAGCTGACAGCGGTAATGTAAGGAGGGTTCATGCCAAAGCTCCAGAGGATCAAAGGGGCGATGCTGAAATAAAGGGCCCAGTAGCAGACCGTTAGAAGCACAGGTAAAAGGAGCCAGAGGAGCCCCCTCTGCCAGGCCTGTTTTAAGCTGGTACGAAAGCGACGGGCTTCTTCCAGGAGGGCCTTGAGAAAGCGGGTCACCCCCCTGTTTCCTTCGTAGAGATGGCGGGTTAAGGCAAATCTCTGGATTAGAGACAGCAAAAAGACCACCATTCCCGGCTTGAGCATGACCAGCAAGTAAGCAAAGGAACTAAAGGCCACAGCCAGAAAGGCTCCATGGAATATCCTTCCCGTGGAAATCCCCACCCCCAGGTTGTTGTAGAAGAATATGATGATACCGGACCAGATGACAAAGACACCCTTTGTGTACAGAGACCGCAGCAGGGCGACGGCAGCAGCCTGGCCGGGGGCGACTTCCCTGCGGGTGAGAGCCATAATGTGGGCGGGCCACTCTCCCAGGGCCCAGGGAGTAATGCCTCCCCAGAAAAATGTAATGAGAAAAGCCCGGGCAGCATAAAAAAGGGGCAGCTGTGTGGGAGAACCTACCGCTTTCAAAAGGGATTTAATGCGCAACCCCTCCACCAGCCACAGGCCCACAACTAAAAAGAAACCCGCTAGCAGCCCCAAAGGATTCAGCATTTCCAGGCTGGCCAGGGTATCGTCTTCCCAGGTGAAGTACAAGAGCAGCCCTATGGATATAAAGCTGAGGAAGAGGGAAAGGAAAAGGCCCCTGCCCCGACCGGTTAAAGGACTGGCTTCCACCGCAAAACCACCTTTAAAAGTAATTAGTATTTTTCCAGGGTTATGCCTGATTCATTTAAGATGTCCAGGGACAGGGGGTCGGGATAGTCCCCCTCGAAGACGATACGCTTGATGCCCACGTTGGCGATGAGCTTGGCGCAGGTGACGCAGGGCTGTAAAGTGGTGTAAATGGTACCTCCGGTGGGTATTACCCCCGTGAGGGCACACTGGAGGATGGCGTTTTGTTCGGCATGGATGGCGCGGCATATTTCCTGGCGTTCCCCCGAGGGTATCTTGAGCTCCTCCCGCTTGCAGCCCAATTCTTCACAGTGGGGGGTTCCTGCAACGGAACCGTTATACCCCGAGGCGATCTCCCGGTTATTTACAACGATGACAGCCCCTACCTGGCGCCGGAGGCAGGAAGAACGGCTTGCCATGATACGGGCTTTCTGCATGAAAATATCGTCCCAGGTGGGCCTTTCTTTTGTCATACGTTCACCTCCATAGGGTGAGTTTCCCGGTACAGGGGATACTGCCTGACCAGGGCTTTAACCTTCTTTTTCAGCTCTTCTTTACCCTCTCCCGACAGTCCCTCCTGGAGCCCCTCCCGGATTATCCGGGCAATGAGGGACATATCCTTTTCCTGCATTCCCCTGGAGGTGACGGCGGGAGTGCCTAAGCGAAGCCCGCTGGTGACCAGGGGGCTGCTGGGGTC
>SLHK01000220.1 GCA_007136165.1 Syntrophomonadaceae bacterium | reverse complement strand
TTACATTGCGCATAATACTGGTTGGTGACGAAGCTCTTCCATCTAAATCTCTGCATAAGTATCTGGATGAAGGTTTGCTGCAGGCGGAAATCGTGTTTTGCCCCAACGGGTCCCGGGCAGCCGAAGAAGCCGCCACAGATAAAAACATCATTGTCATGGCCCACATGAATCTTCCGGGAAAAGATCACGGGCTGGAGGTGTTGAAGCAGGTCAAGGAAGCCAACAGCAACGCCTACACCATGCTGTTGCTGCGGACGGCCCTGTTCGGCGAGCTGGAGGAGAGGGCAAGGGAAGTGGCCGATGAAGTAATCAGCATTCCCATCCGGGCAGGGTATTTCCGCAACCTGCTGCGAAAGGTATTCCGGGCTATGGAAGACAGGGAGGATTTGGCCAGGAGAAGAGATGTATTCCGGCAGATTAACAGTTTTTTTATAAAAACAGGCAACCGGCCTTGGCCGGGCAGTAAATAGTATTGAATCACGAGAAGCCCGGGAGGCTTCTTTTTTTTTGCCTAAATCCATGTTGACAGGATGATGGTTTTAAACTATAATAAATCCTACTAAATCTACCAAATAACTAGATTATAAAACCGGGAGGAGATAATTTATGGAAAAAGCTGGGAAAAGCGTGGAGACCATCGCTTTGCACGGGGGTCAAGTTCCAGACCCTGCCACCAACTCCCGGGCAGTGCCCATCTACCAGACCGCTTCCTATGTTTTTGATTCAGTTGACCATGCAGCGAAGCTTTTCGGCCTTAAGGCCTTCGGCAACATCTACACCCGCATCATGAATCCCACCACCGATGTTCTGGAGAAACGCCTTGCCGGGCTGGAGGGCGGCACGGCCGCCCTGGCCCTGGCCTCCGGCCAGGCTGCCGTTACCCTGGCCCTCTTAAACATCACCCGGAACGGCCAAAATATCCTTTCTTCCAAATACCTGTATGGCGGCACCTATAACCTGTTCCGGCATACCCTGCCCAGGATGGGTATTGAAGTTCGTTTTGCCGACTTCAGCAGCCCCGGGGATATGGAAGCAGCCATTGACGACAGCACCCGGCTGCTCTACATGGAGTCCATTGGCAACCCCGGAAATAACGTGGAGGATTACCGGGCCGTGGCTGACCTGGCTCACGGGCACGGGATTCCCCTGATTGTTGACAACACCGTTACACCCCCGCCCCTCTTAAGGCCCATGGAGCATGGAGCCGATGTGGTGGTCTCCTCCCTCACCAAGTTTGTCGGGGGGCACGGGACCAGTATCGGGGGCGCCATTATCGAGTCGGGGGCCTTTGATTGGGCCAACGGCAAATTTCCGGAACTGGTGGAGCCTGACCCTTCCTATCATGGAGTCAGCTACTGGGAGGCCTTTGGGCAGCATCCGGAGGCGGTGGTTCCGGGGACAGCCTATATTACCAAGGCCCGGGTGCAGCTGCTGCGGGACCTGGGGCCGGCCCTTTCCCCCTTTAATGCCTTTCTCTTCCTCCAGGGGCTGGAGACCCTGCCTTTGAGGATACGGGAACATGCCAAAAATGCCCTGCAGGTGGCCCAATGGTTGGAGAAAAACCCTTCTGTGGGCTGGGTTAACTATCCCGGTTTGCCCGGACATCCCCATCACCCACAGGCCCGCCGCTATTTGAAGGAAGGTTACGGCGCCATAATCGGGTTTGGCATCAGGGGCGGCCGGGATGCCGGGATAAAGCTTATCGATTCCGTAAAACTGCTCTCTCACCTGGCAAATATCGGTGACGCCAAAAGCCTTATCATTCACCCCGCCTCCACTACTCACCAGCAGCTTACCCCCGAGGAACAGCGGGCCACCGGGGTTACGGAGGACTATATACGCCTTTCCATCGGCCTGGAAAACCCCCGGGACATCATCGCCGATCTGGACCAGGCCATTGCCGCCAGTCAGGGGAGGGGCAAGTATGGATGATGAGCATGTATGGGAGCGTTATTCACGGCAGATGCTTTTTGCCCCCGTCGGCAGAGAGGGCCAGAAGAGGCTGCTCGACAGCCGGGTGGCCGTTATCGGCCTGGGGGCTTTGGGAACCGTCCTGGCCAACAACCTGGCCAGGGCCGGCGTGGGCTATCTCAAGCTGGTTGACAGGGATTTTGTGGAGGCATCCAACCTGCAGAGACAGATCCTCTTCGATGAGTCTGATGTAGAAGATAATTTGCCCAAAAGCATTGCAGCGGTGAATAAGCTTAAGAAGATAAATTCCCAAATCCGGTATGAAGGCCTGGTAGAAGACCTAAACTTCACCAATATTTTTGACATCTTAGAGGATATTGACCTGGTGGTGGACGGCACCGACAACCTGGAGACCCGCTACCTGATGAATGAAGCCTGTGTCAAGCTGAAGCTGCCCTGGATCCACGGCGCCTGTGCCGCCGGTTCCGGAACCGCCTTCACCATAAGGCCGGGGGAAACGGCATGCTTTGCCTGTTTATGGGGGGAGGCCGGGGGGCAGGTGGGAGAGACCTGTGACACGGCGGGGATTTTGGGCCCCCTTCCTTCCATTGTGGCTTCCCTGCAGTCCGTGGAGGCCATTAAACTCCTGACAGGGGCATCCGCTGCACTGCAGGGCAAGCTGCTTTTTTTTGATGTTTGGGAAAATAGTATCACTTGTGCGGAGGTGCCCAAAAGGGACGGATGCCGGGTTTGCTCCCGGGAAGATTTCCAGTATATATCGGGAGAAAAACAGCTGCGCAGTACCTACCTGTGCGGCCGGGATGCGGTACAGGTACTGCCCCCGGTGAAACTGTCTTTATCCCTCAAAGACCTGGGGGAAAAACTGGCCCCCCTGGGCCGGGTGTTTGTAAGCCCATATCTTGTGAAGTTCTCAACGGGCCCCCATGAGCTCATCATTTTCTCCGACGGCAGGGCTCTGGTCAAGGGGACTTCCGATGAAAAAATCGCCCGTTCCCTCTATTCCAGGTATTTGGGAGCGTGAATTTTTAAGGGAGCTGAAAATATGATTTATCTGGATAATGCTGCCACTTCCTGGCCGAAGCCTGAGTCTGTTTATAAGGCTATGGATGCATTCATGCGGAACCTGGCAGCCAATCCCGGCCGGGCCGGTTTCAGGATGGCCGTGGAGGCCATGAGGGTTATGGAAGAAGCCCGGGTTTTGTTAAAAGAGTTTTTTCAGGCAGGCCCCGGAGGAAAGGTTATTTTTACCTTTAACTGCACGGACAGCTTGAATATGGCCTTAAAAGGAATCCTGTCCCCCGGGGATCATGTGGTTACCAGCTGCCTGGAGCACAACTCTGTAAGCAGGCCCTTGAACAAACTAAAAGAGGCGGGGGTAGAGTATTCCCGGGTGGCCCCTGACCGGGAGGGTTTTATCCGCCCGGAGGCGGTATCAGCAGCCGTTAACAGCAGGACCAGGCTCATCGTCCTCACCCATGCTTCCAATGTTTTGGGGAATCTTCAGCCCGTACAAGAAATTGGCGCTGTTGCCCGCAGGCACGGGATCCCCTTTCTCCTGGATGCCTCCCAAACGGCGGGAGTGCTGCCCATAAGCCTCAAGGAACAGCAGGTGGACCTGCTGGCCTGCCCGGGGCATAAAGGCCTCCTGGGGCCTCCGGG
>SLHK01000190.1 GCA_007136165.1 Syntrophomonadaceae bacterium | reverse complement strand
TGCGAAGGGATGTTTGTGGGCTGCCCCCTGACAGCGACCCAGATTCTGGAGCTGCCCACGGATTATGTGTATAAAAAAATAATTGACACCGGCCGCCTGGCGGAAAAAAAGGGAGCCAAAATCGTGGGGCTGGGGGCCATGACCTCCGTGGTGGGGGATTCCGGGGTTACCATCGCTAAAAACCTGAACATCGCCGTCACCACGGGAAACAGCTATACAGTGGGTACCGCCCTGGAAGGAACCCGGAAGGCGGCCCGCCTTATGGGTCAGGATTTAAGCAGGGCGGAAGTTTTGATATTGGGGGCTACGGGTTCCATCGGCAGCGTCTGCGCCAGGATTTTGGCCAGGGATGTCCGCTTTTTGACTTTACTGGCCCGGAACAAGGCCCGGCTGGAGCGCCTGGCTTCCGTGATAACTTCGGAAACGGGCCTGGTTCCGGTAATTACCCGGGATGTGAAGCAGGCGGTCAAACGGGCTGATATCATCGTGGCCGTCTCCGGTGCTGCAGAGTCTTTAATCCAGGCGGAAGATTTAAAGCCCGGTGCCGTGGTTTGTGATGTGGCCAGGCCCCGGGATGTTTCTAAAAATGTGGCGCAACAGCGGCCCGATGTCCTGGTTATCGAGGGGGGAGTGGTGGAAGTGCCCGGAGATGTAAATTTTAACTTTAACTTCGGTTTTCCCCCCAAGACTTCCTATGCATGCATGGCTGAAACCATGATCCTTACCCTGGAGGGCAGGTTTGAAAACTATTCCCTGGGCAAGGATTTGTCGGTGGCCCAGATTGATGAGATCTGCCGCCTGGCCAAGAAGCACGGCTTTTCCCTGGCGGGGATGCGCAGCTTCGAGCGGGCCGTCACCGAGGAACATATTACCTCTGTCAGGGAAGCGGCGGAAAAGGCCAGGAACCGGGAGGGAAAGCGGGCTGTTTCCGCCGGCAAATAAATGGCAAAAAATAGCGGCAAATAAGTTTGACAAAGGTTTCACATTGATTTATAATTAACAAGAAAAATTACTCCAGCCCTTGTTAACAAGGTTCATAAGTATTTTTCAGTGTCAAGATCGCCTTGACACTATATTTATATAATGTTCATTATAAACAAAGTTTTCGTTCATAATGGACATGGCTGAGCACATATACTCCCCTATAGAATATATTGTTTTTACAAGCCAAACTAAGTAAGTAAAAGGAGAGAACTACATGGCTGTAAGTAAGGAAGTTGTACTAACCCCCGAAGGCCTGGAGAGTATGGAGAAAGAGCTGTCTTTCCTGAAATCCGTCAAGAGGCGAGAGGTGGCAGGTCGTATCAAAACAGCAATTTCCTTCGGGGACATCAGTGAAAACTCAGAATACGAAGATGCCAAAAATGAACAGGCTTTTATCGAAGGGCGTATCATTACCCTGGAGAAGATGCTGCGCAATGCCCGCATAATTGATGCCGGCGAGGTGGATACCAATGCCGTCAGTATAGGCTCGAAAGTATCCTTAAAGGACCTGGAGTTTGACGAAACTTTGGAGTACACCATCGTGGGTTCGGCGGAAGCCAATCCCTCCAAGAACAAGATTTCCTACCAGTCCCCCGTGGGGAAAGAGATTTTGGGCAAACCCATCGGGAGCATCGTGGAAGTGGCTGTTCCTGCCGGCATGTTGAAATATGAAATTCTGGATATCAAGAAGTAAAAGAACACGGGAGGTTAGGTCATGCATGAGACGGAACACGACCTCCTTAAGGTAAGGAGAGACAAGCTGCATCTCCTGCGGGAAGAAGGAATCGAGCCCTACGGAGAGCGCTACATAGTCACCCATCAGGCTGAAAATATTGTCGTGGAATTTCCTTCCCTGGAGGAGAGCAAAGAAGAAGTAAGCATTGCCGGCCGCATCATCACCAAAAGGGGCCATGGAAAAGCGGGGTTTGCCCACATACAGGATATTACTGGGCAGCTGCAGGTATACGTGCGCCTGGATAGTGTGGGTGAAAAGCAGCACCGCCTTTTTGGCATCCTGGATATTGGAGATATTATCGGCGTTAGAGGGCATGTCTTCAAGACAAAGAAAGGCGAAATAACCCTGTGGGTGAAGGAACTTATTTTGTTGAGCAAGTCCCTAAGGCCCCTGCCGGAAAAATGGCACGGGTTAAAGGATGTGGAACTCCGCTACCGGCAGCGGTATGTGGATTTAATCGTGAACCCCCGGGTTAAAGATGTCTTTATCAAGAGAAGCAGAATAATCCAGGCTATGCGGGAGTACTTAAACGAAGCCGGGTTTTTGGAAGTGGAAACCCCCATGATGCATACCATCGCCGGCGGTGCCATTGCCAGGCCCTTTATCACCCATCATAATGCCCTGGACATGCAGCTGTACATGCGCATTGCCACAGAGCTGCACTTAAAGAGACTGATCGTGGGAGGCCTGGAAAAGGTCTATGAGATCGGCCGCATCTTCCGCAACGAGGGCATCTCCACCCGCCATAATCCCGAGTTTACTTCGGTGGAGCTTTACCAGGCTTATGCAGATTACCATGACATGATGGAGATTACGGAAGGGTGCATCGCCCATATTGCCAAAAAAGTACTGGGTACCTACAAGGTTGCTTTCCAGGGGCAGGAAATCGACCTGACCCCTCCCTGGGAGCGCATCACCATGGTGGATGCGATACGGAAGCATACCGGGGTGGACTTTGCCCCTGCCGGGACAACGGTTGAGGCCAGGAAGCTGGCAGAGGGCCTGGGGCTGGAAGTGGACAAGGACGCCACCCGGGGCACCATAATCTACCACGTCTTTGAGGAAAGGGTGGAGGACAAGCTGATCCAGCCTGTCTTCATCCTGGATTACCCCATAGAAGTTTCCCCCCTGGCCAAGCGCCGGGAGGACGACCCCGATTTTACATACCGCTTCGAGGCCTTTATCGTCTGCAGCGAGATTGCCAATGCATTTTCGGAGCTTAATGACCCTGTAGATCAAAAGGAGCGCTTTGAATACCAGCTGCAGCAGCGGGAAGCGGGGGACGACGAAGCCCATATGATGGACGAAGACTACGTGCAGGCCTTGGAGTACGGGCTGCCGCCCACGGGCGGTTTGGGCATCGGCATCGACCGCGTGGTCATGATCCTGACGGACAGCCCCTCCATCCGGGACGTAATCCTCTTCCCCACCCTCCGCCCCAAGGAGTAAGTTAACAACGGGGTCAGGCCTTTTTGTTAACTTTCTTATGTATCTGTACCTGGTGCCGGCGAATGAGCGGGGAGCCGGGGTCAGGCTTGAGATATTTACTTATTATCCTCTAGTGGTATTTATTAAGAGGGCAGTTCAAGCAGCAGGTGGGGGAACATGGGTAAACTAAAAAGGCCTGAAGCTGTTCAGAGGGTATAGCGGCTAATGCCAATATATTCCTCTTGTTTTTGCCCCAACCCCGTGTTATATTATTCTTCGCGTCCCGTCAGAGGGGAAGAAAATTTTCTCCTGGTGAAAGAGTAAGAAATAATTACCATGAATTACTGGTTGACGGGCAGCATGGAAATGTGTTATGATGATAGGGTCGCGCTAATGCGACGAGTTTCCAGCTCTTTGAAAACTGAACAGGGAAGAAATAAGGAGCCAAGCGGTCGTGCCGGATCTTTGGCGGCGGAT
>SLHK01000188.1 GCA_007136165.1 Syntrophomonadaceae bacterium | reverse complement strand
GTTCCAGCGAATGGGGTTTGGCGTAATCATAAAGGCTGTGAAGCACCATGGGCTTGCCGCTGCTCTCCATCAACTTCCCCAGGCGGTGGGCGGCGTCTTCTTCCAGAAAAGCCAGCCTTTCTGAAAAACGAATGCCGTAACCGCCGAAAAGGCCCACCAGAAGAAGTCCGTGTATGTTCCTGTCCTGCAGCAGAATTTCGGCGCAATCGGCGAAAATGGCCGGATCCCGGTCGGATATGCCTCCCACATCGATGGGGTTGGCCAGGGATGCATGGGGGGGAAGAAGGTCCTTAAGTTTATCCCGGGTTTCCCTTTCCGGTTCCGGGAGTTTAACACCCGCCTCCGTCAGATAGTCGGCCGCCACGGTGGCGTGCCCAGCCCCGTCGGCAAGAATGGCAATGGAATTTTCCTTTAACAAGGGAAGTAATGCCAGGGATTCGGCCACGGGAAACATCTCGCCGGGTTGGTTGACTTCAATGATCCCGGCCCTTTTGAAGGCTGACCTGGCTACTGCGGAAATACCTGCCAGGGCGCCCGTATGAGAACCGGCAATTTTGCTGCCCTTGGCAGATCGGCCGCTTTTATAGAGGACAATGGGTTTTGTTCGGGTGATCCGGCTTGCCTGGTGAAGAAACTCGCGCCCGTCCCTGAGGCCTTCCACATACATCAGGACCACTTTGGTGTCGGGTTCTTCCGCAAAGTATTCCAGGTATTCGTGAAACTTGATATCTGCTTCATTGCCTACCCCGACATAATTGTTAAAACCCGTCTGGCTTTTGAGGCCCGCTTCTATGATTAAATTAAGGGCGATGTTCCCGCTCTGGGTGAGGAGGGTGATATTGCCCTCCGGCACATCTCTTAGCCCCACCAGGTTAATGCCTTTATCCATGCTTATCATTCCTGATGAGTTGGGTCCGATGACCCGGATGCCCCTGTGCCTGGCCAGGGCCACCACTTCTTCCTCAAACCTTTTTCCCTCTTCCCCCAGTTCCCCGAACCCGCCGGCCAGCACCACAGCTCCCGCTGCATTTTTCTTGCCCAGCTCATTCAAAAGATTTTTCAGGGTATCAGCCGGCGTGGCAATGAGGGCAAGATCAATATTTCCGGGAATGTCCGGCACAGATTCGTAGCACTTCAAACCGAAAATGGTCTTTTCCTGCGGATTAACGGGATAAAGGCGGCCTTCATATTTTCCGTCCACAAGGGCTGCCAGGGCCTGATAACCCTGGCTTGTTTCATCTCTGGAAGCACCGATGACCGCCACTGATTCGGCCTGGAATATTCTGTCCAGGGACATGTTATCTCCCCCTGTACACAGGATTTCTTTTTTCGGCGAAGGCTTCGATGCCTTCCTGCCAATCTTCGGTATCCATGCAGGCCAGGATGGCATCGCTCTCCAGCTGCAGCACCGTTTCCAGGTCCAGGGCATAGGATTGCTGCAGGTGTTTTTTAGCCATGGCTGTAGGTATGGGGGCCTTCCGGGCGATGCCGGCGGCAAATTCCATTACTTTCTCCATAAAGACGGCCATGGGGTAACAGTAGAGGGCCATTCCCAGGCCAACGGCTTCGGGCCCGTCTAAGACCCTGCCCGTGTATACCAACTCCTTGGCCTTCATGAGGCCGAGGGTGCGGGGAAGGTGCAGGGTGACACCGCCTCCCACAAAGGTGCCCAACCCTGTTTCGGGAAAGGCGATACTGGCTTTGTCGGACATGATGATGAAATCGCAGGAAAGGGCCATCTCGGCGCCTGCACCGCGGGCGGGGCCGTTAACGGCGGCAATGACGGGCTTGGGGTACCGGTAGAGAAGCCGTGTCGTTTCATGGGCCTCCTCTATGTATTTTCTTTTCTGGGCATGGGTGCGCTCACCTGTAGAGTGCTTCTTTAAATCCGCCCCCGCACAGAAAGCCTGTTTTTCCGTGCCATCCCTGATTCTGACGGAGCCGGTAAGCAGGACAACGCGTATGCCCTGGTCTTCCCTGTATTTTTGCAAAAGGTGAGAAATCTCGGAGTACATTTCTTCATTTACGGCGTTCATACGTTCAGGCCTGTTAAGCCTCAAGATAAGGATGCCATCATTAAGCTCGTACTTTATTGTGGAATAGCTCATTCCGTCCCTCCTCGAGATTGATATGGCAACAATAAATTGGCCCGTAAAATACCGGCCTCTTGCTTCGATTGTATTGAAATAATTTGGTTCTGTCAATGAGAAAAGGGTGGATCCGGCACAAAGGATGCACCTGACACAGAAACTCTCCTTCCGGCATCCAAAAAACACCCCTTGGGAGGGAGTCAAGGGGACATTTTGTTTGACTTATAAGCCCCGCCCGGGGAAAAGCACCCCTTAAGAGGGGTGCTTTCGTTCGAAATAATCGAAGTAAGTTAACAAAAGGCCTGACCCCGTTGTTAACTTACTCGAGTTCTCGCAGGTGGGATTCCAGCCGGTCCTGCTTGTTCCGGTAGCCCTGAAGTTTTTGTTTTTCCTCCTCCACTATTTGGGGTGGGGCCTTTTGCAGGAAGCCATCGTTTCTCAGCTTCTGCTGGCAGCGGAAAACCTCCGCCTTGATGGTGGCCAGTTCCTTCTGGAGCCGGGCCGATTCCTGGGCAATGTTCAAAACCCCTTCCAGGGGCAGGTAAACCTCGCCGCCCCCCACCACCGATGTCAGGGAGCGGGGCGGTTTCGCCAGTTCCTCCCCGCCCAGGACCAGGGTTTCAACCCCCGCCAGGTTATTGATATACTCCCTCCCCTGCTGCAGCATCCCCAGGTGGGTGTCCTCCGTCACCTTTACGTGGGCCTCAATTCTCTTGCGGGGCGGTATCTGCATTTCGCTGCGCAGGTTCCGGATGCTGCGGATCACGTCCTGGACAAAGGACATCTCCAGGGCCGCTGCCCGGTTTTTGAACTCCTCCTCCGCCTGGGGCCAGTCAGCCCGGATCAGGGCCTCCCCTTCCGTGGGGAGCTGCTGCCAGATTTCTTCCGTCAGGAAGGGCATGAAGGGGTGGAGCAGGCGCAGGGTGTTTTCCAGGCAGTAGCTGAGGACGGCCCGGGTCCTGCGGGCCGCCTCCCCCTCACTGGTGTAGAGGGGCCCTTTGGCCAGCTCGATATACCAGTCGCAAAAGTCGCTCCAGAGGAAATCATAGATTAACCGGGCCGCCTCCCCCAGTTCATATTTTTCCAGCTGCTCCGTCACCGCCTCCACCGTCTCGTTGTAGCGGTGCAGAATCCAGGCATCGGCCAGGGTTAACCCCTCCCTTTCCGGTTTTTCGCCGGAAAAGTCCCCCAGGTTCATGAGCACGAAACGGGAGGCGTTCCATATTTTATTGGCAAAATTCCGGCTGGCTTCCACGTTTTCCTGGCGGAAGCGCAGGTCGTTGCCGGGGGCCTGCCCCGTCACCAGGGTAAAGCGCAGGGTATCGGCACCGAATTTTTCAATTACCTCCAGGGGGTCCACCCCGTTGCCCAGGGACTTGCTCATCTTGCGGCCCAGGGAATCCCGGACCAGGCCGTGGATGAAGACATGGGCAAAGGGGACCTCCCCCATGAACTCCAGGGACATAAAAATCATGCGGGCCACCCAGAAGTAGATGATGTCATATCCCGTTACCAGGACCTGGGTGGGGAAAAAGTG
>SLHK01000113.1 GCA_007136165.1 Syntrophomonadaceae bacterium | reverse complement strand
TGCTTTAAAGGGCGTGAAATACGACCTGGCCGCATCTCACGCCTGGGGCCCGGAATGCTGCTAGATTAACGCCCGCAGACTGTTGTTCGTGCAGATAAGGCGTTCTGCCAGGATATAGGCTATGAACTTGTGGAAGGCTGCCGCTGCCTGGGGGTCTTCCCTTTCCATTTCCCGCAAGGAGGCTTCCGATATGTAGTAAACCCTGCAGGGCCCTTCCGTGATGATGGAGGCTGAAGCGGGTATGCCCAGATACGTCCCCACCTCCCCCACCACACCTGCACAGATGGTCCTCAGTCGGATAATCCTGCCGTTATCGAGTTTGAGTTGGGCCGTCACTTTCCCGGAATCGATGAAACAGATTTCTCTGTTGGGGTTTCCCTGAGTAATCAGCTGGTGGTTTTCTGCCAGTTCCTTTTTCTCCAGATATGTCAAAAGCCTGCTGACAATAGATTGGTCCTGGATTACGGTGAGCAGCTTCTTCTGGATGCTGAGTTTGGCTTCTTTGTAATTCGTTGCTCCTGCCTGTAAGATTTCCTCTTCACACCACTCAACGGCATAATCCAGGTCCGCATAAATGTGGAAATAGCTGCTTTCCCGGTAAGACAACCCCCCCTTTTCCAGCTGTTCGCCTACCTTGACGGGAACGTTGGTCAAAATAAACTGGACCTGCTGCCCTTCCGTTAACCTTCGGGCCTTCTGAAAACTGTTTATGGCCGAAGAGTCAATTCCCGTTACCTGGCGAAAATCCAGAAGGATATATTGAACCTTTGGGTCCCTCCGGCTCAACAGCTCCCTAATTCGATGCAGCAGATTGTCAGCAGTGCCAAAGAACAGGTACCCCTGGAGCTTGAGAATTTGAATCTGATGGCCTTTTTCCTGCAAAAGGAATTGCTCCTCCAGGCAGCGGTCCACGCTGCTCTGATATTCCGCACCGGACAGGCAGTGTTTTATGACCGTAATGCGACTGTACTGAACCGCAAAGGATATGATGGTGACCACTAGTCCCACCGCCACTCCCGGAAGAAAGCCGAAGGCTCCAATAACGACCAGCATTAAAAGGACGATAAAATAGTCTGCCTTTGGAAGCTTGGACCGTGCATCAAAAAGCCATTCAACCAGGAAGGCCAAACCAAGGAACATAACCAATCCGCCCAAAACAGGCTTGGGAAATAAGGAAACGATGTTGGCGCCCAAAAAGAGGGTTACCACACAGGTTGTGGCTGTAAAAACCCCGATGAGACGGCTTTTGATGCCGATTTTATGCCCCAAGACGGACAAACTCAGGGCATGATACCCGCTCATGCTTCCCCCCATGCCGGCGACCAGGTTTAACAGGCCTACTGCCCGCAATTCATGGTTGATATCGCTCTCCTGCTCCGTGGCCAACTCAATACCGCTTACGTTCAGCAAAAGGGAGATGAGGCTGAGAACAGGGACGGCAATCACGTTTCCCATCTGCCCCCTAATCAAAGCCCAGTCCATCTGTGACAGCTGCTGGTAGGGTATGGGATTCCAGAACCCTCCCCGGGCAAAGGGCCCCAGGAGCCACCCCTTTTCCATAATCTCGCTGACGGGCACTCTCAAAAGGAATGCCGTCAGGTAAAAGAGGGCAACTCCTCCCAACAGCATGGCAGGCAAAACAAAAAAATTATTGTATTTACGCATTAAGAGCAGGATGAGAAAGGCAAAAAGGACCCCCGGCAGCCACATCCCCATGATGTCTGTTTGCCAGAATACCGATATTTGAGACAAACTGAAATTAACCCCTGTCATAACCCCTACAGAACCCCTCACCAGCAAAAGCCCCGAACCCGTTAAAAAACCCCCGATGACAGGATAGGGGATGAACCGGATCAAATTGCCCATCTTGAAGAACCCGATAAGGAATAATACTGCCCCCGTCAAGAGGGTGGTGAAGACAATCAGGAAAACTACGGTGATGGCAGCGGTATCCTGGGACCCCACACTGCCGGATACGGCAACGGCCATAACGGCCAGAACAGATACCGTGGTATCCTGAGGAACAGCAACAAGGCCTTTAAAGGAACTGACCAGGGCAAGGGCGCTGCTGAAAACCACGGCACCGAATAAGGCGAACCCCACTCCCTGGTTCACATAGCCGGAAAGTTGGCCGGAAAATATCAGGGATCCGAAGGAAATCATAATGGTTACCGTCAATACCCCGATAATTAGGCCCATAATCAAACTGAGAAAAACCTCATGAAGGTTCATGGCAACCAGTTTCTTTGACCTATTTAACAGAGCTTCGGCCAATTTCCCACCTCCTCAGTGGGGCGATTTCTTCCACTTACAAGCTGCTTTTAATATGAGCAGACAGTTCCGAAATCTTTGTCCAGCCGTATTCCTCCTGAACCTCCCTGGATATAAAAAGGACAAAGGTATTGTTGGCCGGAGCATAATCCAACCAGACCAGGCCGTAATTTTCCAAATCATAATCCCGAATCAGGCGGTAACACTCTTCGGGATCTGTAACAGCTTCCGTATAGTTCATCACGTTGAAGAGCCCCGTGCCGGTATACTCCCAGTACATATCAATCTGGCCATTTTCCAGGGCTGGCCGGATAACCGCCGTTTCTCCCAAACCCACTTCGTCTTTTACCTCAAAACCCCGGTCCTCCAGAAGATAGACTGTTAGATACCCCAAGGTCAGGGCCTCGGCAAAGGTCTTTCCGCTGACCACCACGGGGACCTCCTTTCCGGGATCCCTGACGGGGCTTGCCCCTGTCAAACCCTGTTCCCTCAGAAAATCCCGGGCCACCTGTTCGGGCTGCTGCCCTTCCACAGCGACTTTGAAGTTCATCATGGTCAGGGCCTCCAGGGTCAGCAGGCTGGAAAGCTCCTTCAGGATCCCTCGAAGTTCCGGGTAGGTGTCGAGAGTTTCTTTGCGGATAACGGGTGCCGGGTTATAGGCCGGAAAGAAAAGCTTGTCATCTTCCAAAACAACCAGGTCAAACTGGGCAATGCGGCCTTCCGTGGCATCCCCGATGCCAGCTTCCGCCTGGCCCGTGCCCACGGCCTGGTAGGCCAGGCCCAGTTCCACAATAACCAGGTCTCCCGTTGGCCACTGAAAGCCGTAGTGTTCCTGGAAATTGGGCAGACCGTCTGCCCTCTCCGTCCACTCCGCCGGGGTCGCCAGGCGTATCCCCTGGCCGGAGCCACCCCCGCATCCAACCAGGACCACGGCCCCTATCAACAAAAGTGGCACAACCAATCTTATAATATTTCTCATCCTTTATCTTCCTCCTTTTTGTACCGGGGTTCCTGCCCCTCCCTCACCGGAAGGACCGGGAGGTCAGGAGATATTCCAGCAGGGAAAGCAGGCGGTCCAGCAGGATGGCCATCAATCCAATGACCAGGGTTCCCGCCAGAATCAACTCCACCCGGCGAAAGTTGATGCCTGCAAAAATTACTGCCCCCATCCCCCGGGCCCCTACCAGGGCGGCCAGGGTTGCTGTTCCCACCGTCAAAACTGCCGAGGTTTTTACTCCCGTCATGATAACCGGAAGGGCCAGAGGGAGTTCCACCTGGAGCAAGACATCCCTTCCCGTCATGCCCATTCCCCTGGCGGCTTCCTTGATTTCTGCCGGCACATTGGATATGCCGGCTAT
>SLHK01000081.1 GCA_007136165.1 Syntrophomonadaceae bacterium | reverse complement strand
GGGTTCTCAAAGGGGATAAAATCCCCGGAGCCGCCGGTATTCAACCAGCTGGTGCCGGTATAGGTGTCAAAGACGGCTCCTCTCAGGTAAAAGCCCCCCCGGCCGCGTACTTCCAAAAGGACTGTATCATGCAGCTCAAGAGGTCCATCCAGGGGCGAAGGGGTGTCGGGGCCTGAAGAGTAACCGTACCCTTCCCCGCTGCCGCTGCCGCTGCCGCCGGAGTCTGCAGCGCTCCGCAGTTCCTCCAGCATGGGGATTCTGCTGCTGACCCAGCTTTGCACCGCAGGCCAGGAGAGGGGAGCAAAATTTTTGGGCAGGATCAAAGCTGTCAGCAGGGCCATGGCCAGGACAGCTGTTGTGTAATTGATCCAGCTCCGGCGCAGGTCTTTTGCGTCTTCCCTGCCGGGGCCCGGGTCGTCCGGCACGGTCCACAATCTGCTGCCGTGCTTGAAACTGAGCAGCATTACCCAGCCGGCGGCATAAGCCACAGCCGCCGGGTATGCAGAGTCCACATAGAAATACCAGAGGGGCGCAAAGGAACCCAGGCCCATCAGCAGCAGGGGCACCAGGGGTTTTTTTAATTTGGACACCAGGATAAAGAAAAACAGCGATATGCCCGCCATGATCAGCAGCGGCCAGTGAAGGGAATCGGCCCGCGGTTCTGTAAGGGCCCTGTATAATTCCGGCAGCAGGTGGGGGTAATAGTAGTGGTTGAGGAGGCCCAGGGCCATAATAGCGGCGGGGAAAGAGAGGGCCAGGGCCGGGAACAGGCGAATAAGGGCATAAACTGCCACCACCAGGGCCACGAAGAAGAATCTGCCGAAGAATCCCGGCACAACATACCCCAGAGCATGGATGACAGGGGTTGCCAGGGACAGGCTCAGCAGGAAAATAATTATCAGGTTGAATTTGCCGCTATAATCTAAGCCTTTAGCCGGCATATTCCCCGGCCTCCTCGGGATGCAGGTTATATGTTTTGATACCCGCATCTTCCAGTTTATCCAGCATAAATTTCTCTTCCCCGGCAGGCTCTGTCACGGACAGGTAAAAGAAGTGGGGGGAAAACCCTTTTTGTTTCAGGTTAAGCAGCAGCAAACCTTCTGCAGCATGCAGGCGGGGGGCAAACAGGTGGATGGAGCTCTTGGGCGGCAGATAATAGATGCAGTTATTTACATAAGAAGCGAAGGCCCGGCGGCCTGATGGGGCCAGGGTTATAAGGCGGTCCATTATTGCCCTGTAATCTCTCAGCAGGCTGCCGTGCAAAAAACCTTCCCCCAGGGGTTCCGAAAAAACCTGAAGGGGAGCTTTTTCTTTCAGGCAGACATATATTAAGGAGGCTGCCGCCTCCACAGCCAGGTCTTCAAGGATATGATTTCTGTCATGCCGGTAGTTATTTCTGTTCATGTCAATAAAAATATTTACAGAGGCATCGCCGTAGTTGTCATAGTTTTTAACCACCAGCTTTCCCTGGCGGGCGGACTGCTTCCAGTGTATTTTTTTTGCGCTGTCTCCCTGGCGCCAATCCCTGAGGTCCGAAACCTGGGCGTAGTTTTCCATGTGCATATTATGTACGGCCAGGCTGCCGAAATGCTGCCGGTCCGGCAGGGCAAACTGGGGGTAGAACTTCTTTTTGGGGTAAATTTTGATCTCTTTTCCGGTACTGAGGGACCGGGACAGCTTGAAAAAACCAAAGGGGTCGCCGGTTTTTACCCGGAATGCTTTCAGGTCATATTTTCCCCGGCGCGGGCAGCGAACCTCACACCGGTAGAGGTCTGAATCCCCCGGTTCCAGGGTCACCAGCCTGTCTTCCGGGGGCAAATTAAAGGAGCTGCCAATGATGTTGGTCAGCTCCAGGTAGGGAAACCTGCCCGACGGACTATTAATAACCCTGTAGGAAACCGTCAGGGCTTTTCCCACCTCTCCGTATTCTTGAGATACTTCAATGCTGCCCTTCAGTTTGCCCAGGCCAAACCTCAGCCACAGGAAGGGGATCACAAACAGCAGGGCGGCCAGATAAAAAAACAGGTAGGGAAACCTGCCCCCCACCAGCAGGGAGGTAATGCCCAGTATTATTACAGCTATCGGCAGAAGGGGCTTTTTAATCTCAATCATCGAGAACCACCGGCACACTGGTTTTTTTCAGGATATCCTCCAGCACATTTTCGGCAGTTGATCCTTTTAAACGGGCTTCGGGTTTCAAAATAAGGCGGTGGGCAAACACGGGGCCCGTCATTTTCTTGATATGGTCCGGCAGGACATGGTCACTGCCCTGTATGTAGGCGGCGGCCTTTGCCGCCTGAAACAGGTACTGCCCCCCCCGGGGGCTTACCCCCAAAAGGACTTCCCGGTGAGAGCGGGTGTTCCGGGTGAGGCTTACGATGTAGCTTTCCAGGGAAGGGGCCAGGTACACGTCGCCGGCCTGCTTCTGCATATGAAGGAGCCGGGCCGGGGATATCACCGCCGGCAATTCCGCAGGCAAACTGCCCCCGGGCCGGAGCTTTACAATGGTTTTTTCCTCCTCATGCCCCGGGTAGCCGATGCGTATGCACATCATGAATCGGTCCAGCTGGGCTTCCGGAAGGGGATAGGTGCCCTCGTATTCAACGGGGTTCTGGGTGGCGATGACCAGGAAAGGTGACGGCAGCATGTGGGAAACCCCGTCCACGGTAACCTGTCTCTCTGCCATGGCTTCCAAAAGGCTGGCCTGGGTTTTGGGCGATGTGCGGTTTATCTCATCGGCCAGCACAACCTGGCTCATTATGGGCCCCGGCTTGAAGATAAATTCGCCCCTGTCCTTGTCGTAGAGGGACAGGCCGATAATGTCGGAGGGCATCAGGTCGGGGGTAAACTGGATGCGCTTGAAAGAGCAGCCCAGGGTGGTGGCCAGGGCCTTGACCAGGGTGGTTTTGCCTACTCCCGGCACATCTTCGATGAGCAGGTGCCCGTTGCAGAGAATTCCGGTGAGGAGTGTGGTAATCACGTCTTCTTTGCCGATGATTACCCTGCTGATATTAGCAATAATTTCCCTTGCTTTTTCCATAATTTCAACCCCGCCCCTGAATCATTTCATTTTCATTATATTTAATTACTTCGCCGGGTGTCAATAGCCCTATCATAGGCGATAGAGTCAGCAAACCAGCAGCAAAGGGGGCAGCAAAGGGGGACTGGCAAAGGGGGGGCTGTTCTCACATATTATTTGTAATAAATCCCCGGCCTGAACACGGTGTATTCGGAGTTGAGAGGGGGGGTGGCCATTCCGATATCCCAGGCCCCAAAATGTATATACTGCACAGGTGAAGAATTTTCTTTTCTCTTGACACCGCGTACCTGCTCAACCAGTTTGCGAAGAATCCTTTTCATTGAAACCGCTCCTTTGTTTTTTTTGAGGATTGAATTTTTCTTCTGCTGATTCAATATTACCAGGAGCATTTTTGTGCCGAAAGAATCCCCGGACGGAATTTAGCTCCTCCTCCGGTATGATTTTTACATCCTTCCCTGGTATGATGTGCCGGGAAAACGGGTTACCATATAAAATGGTTCCCGTTTTGCCGGACATTATTTAGGTTTTCGGCCTATTTTCCTTTATTTTTTAGGGAGTTAATGCTATAATGCTTAAGATACTGCCCGGAATCAAATTAACATACCCGGCAAACAATCATAAAATACCCATAGAGGAAGGGAGCATAAGCGATGGTGAAGTGGGAGAAAATAGAAAATAGCAAAGTATCCCTGGAGATCGAAGTAAGCCCGGAGCAGGTGGAAAAAGCTTTGGGTCAAGCATACCGCAAGGTGGTTAAAAAGGCCGTGGTCCCCGGATTCCGCAAGGGCCGGGTGCCTCGTTCCGTTTTGGAGGCAAAATTCGGTCCTGAAGTCCTCTACGAGGATGCCCTGGAAATTCTCATTCCCAAGGCCTACCACGATGCGGTGGAAGAGGCGGACCTGCAGCCCATCGACCAACCCCGGTATGACCTGGTGCAGATGGAGAAGGGGGAACCCTTGATCTTCAAGGCGGAGGTGGAGGTCAAGCCCGAGGTGAAACTTCCCGAATACCGGGGAGTCAAGGTAGAAAAAAAGGTTAAGAAAATTGATGACACCCATGTGGACGCCTACCTGGAGCGGACCCGGCAGCAGCACGCCCGCCTGGAAACGGTGGAAGAGGAGGATTACCCCGCCGCCCTGGGAGACCTGGTGGTCATGGACTTCAAAGGTTTTATCGACGAGGAGCCTTTTGAAGGGGGAGAGGCGGAAGGCTACTCCCTGGAGTTGGGCTCACAATCTTTTATTCCCGGCTTTGAAGAGCAGCTGGTAGGCAAGAAAAAGGGAGAAGAGCTGGAGGTTAAGACGGCCTTCCCCGAAGACTACCGGGAGGAAAACCTGAAGGGCAAGGAAGCCGTCTTTAAGGTGAAGATCCATGAGATAAAGAGGAAAGAATTCCCGGACCTGGATGACGAGTTTGCCCAGGAGGTCAGCGAGTTTTCCACCCTGGAAGAATTTAAAAAGGATATTAAGAATAAGCTGGTAGAAAATGAGGACAACCGGGCGGCCAGAGAAATGGAAGATGAATTGATTCGCAAGATAAGCCGGGGTGCCGAAGTGGAGATCCCTTCCGTCCTGGTGGAGCGGGAACTGGACCGCATGATGGGGGACATGGAACGCTTTCTGCGCATGCAGGGCCTCACCCTGGAACAGTACCTGAAAATGGCGGAAAAAAGCCTGAAGGATTTACGGGACGGCAACAGGGAAGAGGGGGAAAACCGGGTCAAGGCCAATCTGACCCTGGATGCCATCATTAAAGAGGAAGGAATCACGGCGGAAGAGCAGGAAATTGACGAGAAAATCGCCAGTTTTGCCGGGGAACACAAACAGGAACCGGAAAAAGTAAAAGAAATGTTTGCATCCCAGGGGCGTATTGGTATAATTGAAGAAGAAGTAAAGTTTCGTAAAGCCATTGACTTTTTAATAGCCGAGGCTGAGGTGGAGACGGTGGAAGTGTCCGACGGGCAGGAGGAAGCCTCCGGGGAGGATGCCGGCCCCGGAGAGCAGGAAACTGCCGGGGAAGGGCAGGAAGGCGCAGAGCAGGAGCCCTCCGGAGACGGGCAGGAAGGCGCCCCCGCCGGCGATACCGGAAAGGCCTAAATTAACGTTAATTTCAAGGAGGTATCTTTCAAATGAACCTGGTACCCATGGTGGTGGAGCAGAGCAACCGGGGGGAGCGGGCATATGACATATATTCCCGCCTCTTAAAAGACCGCATTGTTTTTATCGGCTCCCCCATTGACGACAATGTGGCAAACCTGGTGGTTGCGCAGCTCCTCTTTCTGGAGTCGGAAGACCCGGAAAAAGACATCAACCTCTATATAAACTCACCCGGGGGCATTGTTTATTCCGGCCTGGCCATTTACGACACCATGCAGTATATCAAATCCCCCGTGTCCACCATCTGCGTGGGCCTGGCGGCCAGCATGGGCGCCGTCCTGCTGGCGGCGGGTTCCAAGGGCAAGAGGTTTGCCCTGCCCAACTCCCGCATCATGGTTCACCAGCCCCACGGAGGGGCCAAAGGGCAGGCGGTGGAGATTGAAATCCAGGCCCGGGAGATTCTGCGGACCCGGGAAACCATCAACACCATTCTCTCCCACCATAGCGGCCAGCCCATGGAGAGGATTACCCGGGATACGGATCGAGACTTCTTCATGTCAGGAGAAGAGGCTAAGGATTATGGTATCGTTGACCAGATTCTGGAGCACCGCTAATCCTGCTAGAGAGGTGAAAGGATATGTTTAAATTTAACGACGAAAAAGGACAACTGAAATGTTCCTTCTGCGGCAAGACCCAGGAGCAGGTCCGCAAGCTGGTGGCAGGGCCCGGTGTCTATATCTGTGACGAGTGCATCGAACTCTGCAACGAGATTATCGAGGAAGAGTTGAACGAGGACCTGGACCTGGATTTGATGGAACTCCCCAAACCCGTGGAGATCAAGTCCATCCTGGACCAGTACGTCATCAGCCAGGAGGATGCCAAAAAAACCCTGGCCGTAGCCGTCTACAACCATTACAAGAGGATCAACGCGGAACTGAAGATGGAGGATGTGGAAATTCAAAAGAGCAACATCGTCCTGGTGGGGCCCACCGGGGTGGGCAAGACCCTTCTGGCCCAGACCCTGGCCCGGATTTTGAACGTGCCCTTTGCCATTGCCGATGCCACATCCCTGACGGAAGCGGGCTATGTGGGCGAAGATGTGGAGAACATCCTCTTGAAGCTCATTCAGGCCGCCGATTATGACCTGGAGAAGGCCGAGAAAGGCATCATCTATATCGACGAGATCGACAAGATAGCCCGCAAGACGGATAACCCTTCCATTACCCGGGACGTCTCCGGGGAGGGGGTCCAGCAGGCCCTCCTGAAAATTCTGGAGGGCACCGTGGCCAGCGTCCCGCCCCAGGGGGGCAGAAAACACCCCCATCAGGAATTCATGCAGATTGATACCACCAATATCCTCTTTGTCTGCGGCGGGGCCTTTGACGGGCTGGAGAAAATAATCCAGAACCGGACGGGGAAAAAGGGTATCGGTTTCGGCGCGGAGGTCACCAGCAAAAAAGACGGGGGCGTGGGGGAAATCCTCAAGAAGATACTGCCCCAGGACCTGTTAAAGTATGGTTTGATTCCGGAATTTGTGGGCCGGATTCCCGTCATTGCCACCCTGGACGCCCTGGATAAGGCAGCCCTGGTGGCCATTCTCACGGAACCCCGGAATGCCCTCATCAAGCAGTACCACAAGCTCTTTGAGCTGGACGGAGTATCCCTGGAGTTCAAGGAGGGCACCCTGGAGACCATTGCCGACCTGGCCATCAAGCGGAACACGGGGGCCAGGGGGCTGCGGGCCATCCTGGAAAAGATACTCCTGGAGGTCATGTACGAACTGCCTTCCCGGGAAAGCATCGAGAAGTGCATCATCACCCGGGAGGTCATCCAGAACAAGGAGAACCCCATTTTGGTAACGGCGGAAAAGCGGAAAAAGAAGGAAGAATCAGCGTAAAGAAATAAGAATCCACAGTATTGAAATAAACGAACAAATTCAAAGAAGAATCAACAGGGCAGCCCGGAAGGCTGCCTTTTTCTTTGCCAAAACGGCTGTAGTTCAGACAGCCGGGCTGCTGTTTTCCCCATCCTGTTCGTCTTCAACTTTCCCGGGATATTTGCTGCAGGGCCAGGATATACTAAAGAGCAAACATGGTGCGGGCTTTCCGGTCCGAAGGGAGGAAATGGTTTGTACGGCGCAACAGGAGTGATTGGGTTCATCCAGATTTTCTTTGTAATTGTTATCGGTCTTTACTTCTGGAATCTGCTGCGTTCACAGCAGACCAGCAAGGTGGCCGTCAATAAAGAATCTCACCGGGAGATGGAGCAGTTGGAGAAGCTGCGGTCCATCTCTTTGACGGTCCCCCTCTCGGAAAAGACCCGGCCCGCCACCTTTAAGGAAATCATCGGGCAGGAGGACGGCTTGAAATCACTGCGGGCCGCCCTCTGCAGCCCCAACCCCCAGCACGTCATAGTGTACGGCCCCCCGGGCATCGGCAAGACGGCGGCGGCCCGCCTGGTCCTGGAGGAGGCTAAAAAAAACCAGCAGTCGCCCTTCCAGCAGGACGCCAAGTTCATCGAACTCGACGCCACCACTGCCCGTTTTGATGAGCGGGGAATTGCCGACCCTTTAATCGGCACCGTCCATGACCCCATCTACCAGGGGGCGGGGCCCCTGGGCATGTCGGGCGTGCCCCAACCCAAACCGGGGGCGGTTACCAAGGCCCACGGCGGGATTCTCTTTATCGATGAGATCGGCGAGCTGCACCCCATTCAGATGAACAAGCTCCTCAAGGTTTTGGAGGACCGCAAGGTTATCCTGGAGAGCTCTTATTACAACCCGGAAGACCAGAATGTGCCCAAGCACATCCACGAGATGTTCCAGCAGGGGCTGCCGGCGGACTTCCGCCTCATCGGGGCCACCACCTGCCTGCCCGAGAGTATATGCCCCGCCCTCAGGTCCCGCTGCCTGGAAATTTATTTCCGCGGCCTGCTGCCGGAGGAAATCGGGGTCATCGCCAGGAATGCCGTGCAGAAGATAAATTTTACCGCCACGGAAGGAGCCGTCGAGGTCATCAAGAAATACGCCACCAACGGCCGGGAGGCCGTCAACATTGTGCAGCTGGCGGCGGGCGTTGCCCTGGGGGACGACCGCCGGGAGCTGCGGGAGGAAGAGGTGGAGTGGGTGGTCAGCAGCAGCCAGATCACCCCCCGCCCGGAAAAGAAAATACCCGATAAGCCCCAGGTGGGCTTTGTCAACGGCCTGGCGGTTTACGGCCCCAACATGGGGACCTTAATCGACATCGAAGTCTCCACCTACAAGGCGGACAAGGGGCAGGGGCAGATTACCATGACGGGCATCGTGGAAGAGGAAGAGATGGGGAACGCCCAGCGGACCATCCGGCGCAAGGGCCTGGCCAAGGGCTCCGTGGAAAATGTGCTGACGGTCCTGAACAAGTACACGGATTTTTGCTGCAAGGATTTTCACATCCATATCAATTTTCCCGGCGGTGTCCCCATTGACGGCCCCTCTGCCGGGGTCAGCATCGCCACGGCCATCTACTCCTCCCTGACGGACACCAGGGTGGACAACACGGTGGCCATGACGGGAGAGGTGTCCATCCGGGGATTTGTGCGGCCCGTGGGGGGAGTGCCGGTTAAAATTGAGGCAGCCCGCCAGGCGGGGGCCGGGAAGGTGATCATTCCCCGGGATAACTGGCAGCAGATCTTTTCCACCTATGATGATATCCAGGTTATACCCGTGGAAACCCTGCAGGAAGTCCTGGATAAAGCCCTGATCCACAAAAAGACGGAGAGCCAGAGGGTGAAGGAGCAGCAGGAACAGGACGCCCGGGTCCTGACGGCGGCCCCCTGTTGAAGACAGGTTTTTGTGCCGGGGTTTTTTCCGGGGCTTGTGCCGGAGAACAGGGAAGACCGGGCAAAGGGGCAGGGCCGTATCTGGAGCGCCGGCAGTCTCTGGAGGGGAGAGCGATAGCCCGGGGAAGGAAAGCGGGGCAAGCCGTGAAGTTGACTCCTGACAGAAAAGCAAAGGTGTGCTACACTAGTAGTGTACACTTTGCTTTGCACATTTAACGGAGGTGAGCTGTGTGTCGCACACAATCATGCCTTTACTGCCTTTAAGGGGCGTTCTTGTTTTCCCCAACATGGTCCTTCACCTGGACGTGGGCCGGGACCCTTCGGTAAAAGCCCTGGACGAGGCCATGATCAAGGATAACAAGATTCTTTTGGTTGCCCAAAAAGAAGCCCGGGTTGACGACCCCAAACCCGAAGATATCTACACCATGGGAACCATAGCCCAGGTCAAGCAGATGCTGAAGCTGCCCGGGGGCACCATCCGGGTCCTGGTGGAAGGCCTCTACCGGGCCCGCATAGCCAGATTTGTAGATTTGGAGCCCTTCTACCGGGTGGAAATCACGGAAGTTGAGGAAGAGAAAGAGAAAAATTCCGAAGTGGAAGCCCTCATGCGGAGCGTCCTCTTCCAGTTCGAGCAGTATATCAAGCTGAGCAAGAAAATCCCTCCGGAAACCCTGGTGACCGTTTCCTCCATAGAGGAACCCGGCCGCCTGGCGGACATCATTTCTTCCCACCTGGCCCTCAAGGTCTCGCAGAAACAGGAAATCCTGGAGGCGGAGACCTTTAAGGAACGCCTGGAGAAGCTTTCCGGAATTCTGAGCCGGGAGATGGATATCCTGGAGATCGAGCGAAAGATAAACCTCCGGGTCCGCAAGCAGATGGAGAAAACCCAGAAGGAATATTACCTGAGGGAACAGATGAAGGCCATCCAGAAGGAACTGGGGGAGAAAGACGAGCGGACGGCGGAAGCCGACGAGTACCGGGAAAAGATCGAGGAAGTGAAGCTGCCGGAGGATGTGGAAGAAAAGGCCTTAAAAGAAGTGGACCGCCTGGAGAAGATGCCTCCCGCCGCGGCGGAGAGCGTCGTCATCCGCAATTATCTGGATTGGCTTCTGGCCCTCCCCTGGGGGGTGCAGACGGAAGACAGACTGGATCTGGATATGGCGGAACAGATTTTGGATGAGGATCACTACGGCCTGAAGAAGGTCAAGGAGCGCATCATCGAGTACCTGGCCGTCAGGCAGCTGGCCGACAAGATAAAGGGGCCCATTCTCTGCTTGATCGGGCCTCCCGGGGTGGGGAAAACCTCCCTGGCCAAGTCCATCGCCCGGGCCCTGGAGCGAAAATTTATCCGCATGTCCCTGGGGGGCGTGCGGGATGAAGCAGAAATCCGCGGCCACCGGCGCACCTACGTGGGGGCCATGCCGGGGCGGATCATCCAGGGGATGCGGCAGGCGGGTTCCAACAACCCCGTCTTTCTTCTGGACGAAATAGACAAGATGTCCACAGACTTCAGGGGAGACCCTTCCGCCGCCCTCCTGGAGGTGCTGGACCCGGAGCAGAACAACACCTTCAGCGACCACTATATCGAGTGTGCCTTTGACCTGTCCAACGTCATGTTTGTCACCACCGCCAACTCCATCTACAACATTCCCCAGCCCCTGCTGGACCGGATGGAGACCATCTTCATCGCCGGCTACACGGAAGAGGAGAAGGTGAAGATTGCCGAGAATTTCTTGATTCCGAAGCAGATCAAGGAAAACGGGCTGAAACCGGAGAACCTGACGCTGTCGGAGGCCACCCTGCGGCGGGTTATCCGCCTGTATACCCGGGAGGCGGGGGTGAGGAACCTGGAGAGGCAGATAGCTTCCATCTGCCGGAAAACGGCCCGGGCCACGGCCAAGGACCGGGGCAACAGGACCCGGGTGACGGTGCAGAACCTGGACAAATTTATCGGCATCCCCCGTTTCCGCTTCGGCCTGGCGGAAAAGGCCAACGAAGTGGGGGTGGCCACGGGCCTGGCCTGGACGGAAAGCGGCGGCGATACCCTGGCCATTGAAGTGACCCTCATGAAAGGGAAGGGCAGGCTTACCCTGACGGGCAAACTGGGAGATGTGATGCAGGAGTCGGCCCAGGCCGCCTTCAGCTTTATCCGCTCCCGGACGGAGTCTTTAAACCTGGCGGGGGACTTTCATGAAGAGAAGGATATCCACATCCATATCCCCGAGGGAGCCATACCCAAGGACGGGCCCTCGGCGGGTATAACCATGGCTGCCGCCCTGGTATCGGCCCTTTCGGAAAATCCGGTGCGAAAGGATGTGGCCATGACGGGAGAGATTACCTTGAGGGGAAGAATCCTGCCCGTGGGCGGCATCAAGGAAAAGGTGCTGGCGGCCCACCGGGCGGGCATCAAAAAGATTCTCCTGCCCCTGGACAACAAAAAGGATACCACGGAGATTCCCTCCAATGTCCGCCGCCGCATCGAGATCGTCTTTGTGGACCACATGGACCAGGTTCTCAAGGAAGCCCTGGAGCGGAAAGCCGACGGCTTGAAGAAATAGGCAAAAAAGACACGAAAAAGAGGCAAGAAAAGAGATAAGCAAAAGAGGGAAGCCAAAGGACCTCTCTTTGCTTCAAAAACGGGAGAGGAATTATAAGTATGAAAGTGCGTTCTGCCAGGTACCTCAAGGGGGCTGTAAAGAAGGAACAGTACCCCCGGGAGGAACGGCCCGAGGTGGCTTTTCTCGGGCGTTCCAACGTGGGGAAATCCTCCCTTATCAACAATATTTTAAACCGAAAAAAACTTGTTAAGGTCAGCTCCACCCCCGGAAAGACCCGGCTTATAAATTTCTTTGAAATTAACAACAGTTTTTACCTGGTGGACCTGCCCGGTTACGGTTATGCCCGGGTCCCCCACCAGGTCCGGGACCAGTGGCGCGGGATGATTGAGGAGTACCTGACGGGCCGCGAACCCTTGAGGGGGGTGGTGATGCTGGTGGATATCCGTCACGCCCCCACCCCCGCCGACATGACCATGCTGGACTGGCTCAGGTTTTACGGGTATCCCACCGTCCTGGCGGCCACCAAGGCGGACAAGGTTCCCCGGGGGCGCCGCCGGAAAGCCCTGCAGGTCATCGCCGGGGAACTCAGCCTGGGGGACGATGAACCCTTGATACCCTTCTCTTCAGTGACGGGGGAAGGTAAGGACGCCCTCTGGCGGCAAATTCAGGGTTTTCTTGACAGGTAAAGGTTAAAAAGTATATATTTAAGTAAGGCAAAATGGGACTTCTACAAGAGAAGTTCTTTCTTTAAAAGGGGGCAGTTTCTGTGGGTCAAGACATGGAGAAAACATATAAACCTGAGCAGGTGGAAGATAAGTGGTATCGTTTCTGGGAGGAGGGGGGCTATTTTCGCCCCGCTTTTCGCCGTGACCGGGAGACCTTTACCATTGTCATTCCACCTCCCAACGTGACAGGAACCTTGCATATGGGGCACGCCCTGGACAATACCATTCAGGATATCCTCATTCGCTGGAGGCGGATGCAGGGGTACGACACCCTGTGGATGCCCGGTACCGACCATGCCGGCATTGCCACCCAGATCAAGGTGGAAGAACACCTGAAGGAAGAGGGATTGAGCCGCCACCAGCTGGGAAGGGAGAAGTTCCTGGAGCGGGTCTGGTCCTGGAAGGAGGACTACCACCAGCGGATCACCAGGCAGCTGAAAAAGCTGGGGGTTTCCTGCGACTGGTCCAGGGAGCGCTTTACCATGGACGAGGGGTGCTCCCGGGCGGTGCGGGAGGTCTTTGTGACCCTGTATGAAAAGGGCCTTATTTACCGGGGCGATTACATCATCAACTGGTGCCCCCGCTGCCATACGGCCCTTTCCGATATCGAGGTGGAGCACGAGGACGAGGAGAGCACCCTGACCCACCTCAAGTACCCCTTAACGGACGGAAGCGGGGAAATCGTGGTGGCCACCACCCGGGTGGAGACCATGCTGGGCGATACGGCGGTGGCCGTCAACCCCCGGGATAAGAGGTATAAAAAGCTGGTAGGCAAGACGGTGATCCTGCCCGTCATGGAGCGGGAGATACCCATAATTGCCGATGACTATGTGGAGACGGAATTCGGCACCGGCGCCGTCAAGGTGACGCCGGCCCACGACCCCAACGACTTTGCCATGGCCGGGCGCCACAACCTGCCCCTGGAGGTGGTTATTTCGCCGGAGGGGACCATGACGGAGGCAGCGGGGAAATACGCCGGCATGGACCGCTATGCCGCCCGGGAGGCTTTGACCCGGGAACTTAAGGAGGCGGGAGTTGTCAAGGAAATCGAGGACTACGGCCATGCCGTAGGCCACTGCCAGCGCTGCAGCACCGCCATCGAGCCCCTCCTCTCCAAGCAGTGGTTCGTGAAAATGAAGCCCCTGGCAAAACCGGCCATCCGGGCCGTGTCGGAGGGGGAGACCAGCTTTGTGCCCCCGCGGTTTACCAAGGTTTATCTTAACTGGATGGAAAACATCCGGGACTGGTGCATATCCCGGCAGATATGGTGGGGGCACAGGATCCCCGCCTGGTACTGTGAGTGCGGGGAGACCATCGTCTCCCGGGTGGATATAAGCGAGTGCCCCAGCTGCGGCAGCGGGGAAATGGAACAGGACCCCGATGTGCTGGATACCTGGTTCAGTTCCGCCCTGTGGCCCTTCTCCACCATGGGCTGGCCC
>SLHK01000062.1 GCA_007136165.1 Syntrophomonadaceae bacterium | reverse complement strand
TTCTCCTTTTTTGGCTGGCCTTCCCTGGCCCAGCGCATATTGATGCGCCTGGCCCTGCTGCCCCTGGTGGCAGGCTTGGCCTATGAGATCATCAAGCTGGCAGGGCGGGTTAACAGCCCCCTCCTCTCCCCCATTATACTGCCCGGGCTTCTCATGCAGAGGTTGACCACCGGAGAACCCGATGAGGAGCAGCTGGAAGTGGCTATATCGGCCCTGAAGGCGGCCCTGGGTGAGGAAGAAACCGGGGGGCCGGCCGGGATGGAAGGGTGCCCGGCGGGAGAAGGATAAAAAGAGGTCTCCCTGTGACAGTCTCCGGGCAGAAGGAGGGGACATAGATGCTGGATAAATTACAAAGTATAGAAGACAGGTATATGGAATTGGAAAATCTTGTCGCCGACCCCGATGTTATCGGCCGCATGGATGAGTGGCGGAAATACGCCAAAGAGCATGCCCGCCTGCGGGAAACGGTGGAAGCATTCCGGTCTTATAAGGATATTGAAAAAGAACTCGGTGAGGCCAGGGAAATGCTGGAAGAAGGGGCAGACGGGGAGATGACCCGTTTTCTGAAAGAAGAAATCGCTGCCCTGACGGCCAAAAAAGAGGACCTGCTGGAAGAACTCCAGGTTCTCCTGCTTCCCAGTGACCCCCACGACGAAAAAAACGTCATTATGGAGATCAGAAGCGGTGCCGGCGGCGAGGAGGCAGCCCTTTTTGCCGGGGTTCTCTTTCGTATGTACTCCCGCTTTGCCGAGCGCCAGGGGTGGAAAACAGAAATATTATCGGAACATGCCACGGATATCGGCGGTTTTAAGGAAGTTGTCTTCGTTATTGAGGGGAACAAAGCCTACAGCAGGCTGAAATTTGAAAGCGGTGTCCACCGGGTGCAGCGGATCCCCACCACCGAATCGGGGGGGCGCATCCATACTTCCACAGCCACTGTGGCCGTCCTCCCCGAGGCGGAAGACGTGGATGTGGAAATAAATTCCCAGGACCTGCGGGTGGACACTTTTTGTTCCACGGGACCCGGGGGGCAAAGCGTCAATACCACCCAGTCCGCCGTGCGCATCACCCACGTACCCACAGGTCTGGTGGTTTCCTGTCAGGATGAAAAGTCCCAGCTCAAGAACAAGGATAAGGCCCTCCGGGTCCTGCGCTCCCGGCTCTTGGACCTGGCCGTCCAGGAACAGGAGGCGGAGCTGGCGCAGAACCGAAGGAGCCAGGTGGGGACCGGGGACCGGTCGGAGCGGATTCGCACCTACAACTACCCCCAGGGGAGGGTGACGGACCACCGGGTGGGCCTGACCCTGCACAAGCTGGATATGATATTGGACGGTGACCTGGAAGAAATCATTACCACCCTGGCCAACCACGAACAGGCCGAACTCCTTAAAAAGGTGGATTAAAAATGAACTGCCCCACCATACAGGAAGCCCTTAAAAGGGCTTCTTATTTGCTTGCAGGCTGTTCGGAAAGCCCCCGCCTGGATGCCCGGGTCCTCCTGGGCATCCTTTTAAAGAAGGACTCTGCCTATCTTTACGCCCATCCGGAAAAACCCCTTCTGCCCCTAGAAGAAAAGGCCTACTTTTCCCAAATCCGCCGGCGCCGGCAGGGGGAGCCCGTGGCCTACATTACGGGGGAGAAAGAGTTTATGGGCTTGAGCTTTAGAGTTACCCCCGCTGTCCTCATTCCCAGGCCCGAAACGGAAATTCTGGTGGAAGCCGCTTTAAGGGCCGTCAGGCAGAGCCCTTTACCGCCCCCCCTGCAGGTGCTGGACATAGGAACGGGCAGCGGCGCCATAGCCCTGAGCCTGGCTCATTACCTGCCTGGGGCCCGGGTCACGGCTCTGGACTCCTCCCCGGGGGCCCTGGAGGTGGCCCGGGAAAACGCCCGGCGGCTGGGCCTGTTGTCCCGGGTTTGTTTCCTCAAGGCAGACCTGCTCCCGCCCCTGCCGCCGCCCCGGCCCTTTAACCTGGTGGTCGGCAACCCCCCCTACATACCTTCGGAGGAGCTGGGCCGCTTGCCCCTTTCCGTGCGGGCCTATGAGCCCCGGGAAGCCCTGGATGGCGGCCCTGACGGCCTCGCCTTTTACCGGCGCCTTCTGCCCCCCCCGCCGGCTCTTTTGGCCCCAGGGGGCACCCTGGCCCTGGAAGTGGGGGCGGGGCAGTCCCGGGAGGTCTCTTCTCTCTGCCCCCCGCCTTACCGGTCCAAAGTTGTCAAAGACTATGCCGGGATTGACCGGGTGGTTATTTTTTCCTTAAATAAAATCACTTGAGGCCTCTGCCCGTTGATGCGAAGGTTAGTTTGCCGTGCTTTACCCCCTTAATGCTTATGAGTTTCTCCGCCACTTTTTTGGCTTCTGCCGCCCTTCCCTTGATGATGAGAACTTCCAGGCAGTTATGGTGGTCCAGGTGGACATGGGTGCTGGTCAGGATAAGGTCATGATACTCGTGCTGCTGCTCCAGCAGCATGTGGGAAAGCCCTTTGCTGTGGTGATCGTAGACCAGGGTAATGGTCCCTGCCACCTCTTCCCCCTCCGTCTCCCACTCCTTTTCCACCAGTTCATCACGGATTAAATCCCGGATTGCTTCCGAGCGGTTGCTGTAGCCTTTGCGGGCCACGATGCCGTCAAATTTCTGCAACAGGTCCTCATGCATGGAAATCCCAAAACGAATCAGTTTAGTCACAAGTATCCCTCCTGTGCCGCGTTTCCTGAGACCTTTTCTTCATCTTTCCCCGAAAACCTGCTATTTTGCAAAAAAAGGGCAAGTTGAGAAAAAAATGCATCTTTTTCCTCCGCCCGTGTTTAAGGTCGGTAATATTTGACAATAATACTGACAAAGGGAATTATTGGAGGGAGAAGGAGATGTTTCATAAAAAGGTCGTAATTAGCGGTGTAAACACTTACAAGCTCCCCGTCCTCGGCAAAAAGGAGATGGACCGGCTATTTGCCCGGCTTCACGCCGGAGAGGAAGGGGTCCGGGATGAACTGATCCAGGGGAACCTTCGCCTGGTTTTAAGTGTGCTGCAGCGTTTTAACAACCGCGGGGAGTATATGGATGACCTCTTCCAGGTGGGCTGCATCGGCTTGATGAAGGCGGTGGACAATTTTGACCCGCGGCAGGAGGTTCACTTTTCCACCTATGCTGTCCCCATGATTATCGGGGAAATAAAAAGATACTTGAGGGACAACAACTCCCTGCGGGTCAGCCGGTCTCTTAAAATGCTGACTCAAAAAGCGCAAAGGCTGCGGGAAAAATTTGTCCAGGAAAACCACCGGGAACCCAGGGTGGAGGAACTGGCGGCCGAACTGGGGGTCTCCCCCGAAGAGGTGGCCTTTATATTCAATGCCGGCAGTGACCCCATTTCCCTGTATGATACCGTTTTCAACGATTCCACTGACCCTGTTTATATCATGGATGTCATTGCCGACGAGAACAATGACGGTGACAAGTGGATAGAAGACCTTTCCCTGCAGGAAGCCCTGGCAAAATTGAAGGAGAGGGACCGGCGTATTCTGGAAGGCCGCTTTCTGGAAGGCATGACCCAGACTGAAATAGCTGCAGAACTGGATATCTCCCAGGCCCAGGTTTCCCGGGTGGAAAAATCAGCCCTCATAAAGATTCGAGAGCACCTGAGGCGGGAAGATGTACACGGGGAGGAGAGAAAAAATGCCT
>SLHK01000175.1 GCA_007136165.1 Syntrophomonadaceae bacterium | reverse complement strand
GCCTGGAAAGGAAGATTGAGCAGACCTACCTCAGGGAAGATTTCCGGCGTATCCGGGGAACTGAAATTGGCGAGAGCATCAAGATTCCGGAATTTACCCCCCGCTACTTGAAGAAGCTTATGGCATCCGTGGATAAGGAATCCTTCAGGGAGGCGGGCTTTAAACTGTTCTGGCTGTATCCCACTCCCTATCTATACTCCAGCCTGGCCCCCTTTCTCCAGGAGCTCAACTGTCAGGTGGTAACCCTGACTGCTCCCGGAAGCCCCGGGAGTTCTGAGGAAGTCCTGGAGCAGGCCAAGGAGAGTATCGTCACCAAAATGCGGGGCTGTCAATCCCAGCTGGCTTTTTATATGGACGGCAATGGGGAGAACCTGGCCCTCTTTGACCATCAAGGCCGCCTGGTGGCGGAAGAGATGTATACGGTGCTGGTTTCCCTGCTTCTCTTCCAGGCCCGCAAGGGGGAAAAGGTGGTGGTACCCGTTACCATTCCCTCGGCGGTGGACAAACTGGCGGGCCGTTACCAGGGTGAGGTCTTTCGGACAAAAACTTCCCTGTCTTCCCTCATGGAAGAAGCGGCGCCTGAACAGTTCTTTCTCACCTTTGACGCCATTACCTCTTTGATAAGGATTATGGAGTACTGCGCCAAGAGCAGAAAAACCCTGGCGGATATGGTGGACACCATTCCCTCTTATTACATGCAGAAGAAAAAGACCCCCTGTGCGTGGAAGGATAAGGGCCGGGTAATGCGCCGGCTGATCGAAGATACCCGGACGGGGGAAGTTGAGCTGCTGGACGGTATAAAGGTACACCATCCCGAAGGCTGGGCCCTGGTTCTGCCGGACCCGGAAAAACCTTTCTACCAGGTTTACAGCGAGGCTTACTCGGAAGAGATAGCTGATTCCCTCACGGACATGTATATAGATAAAATTAAAGACATCCAAAAGCAGGAGAATTAGGCGGGGTGTTCAGGCTTGAGTTATTTACTTACCTGCCCCAAAGGAGATTTTTCCTGAAAATTAAAGGCCTTTCCTGAATAAAAAGCCTCTCCTGAATATTAAAGATGCTGCCTTGTTTTAAGGGAGCATCTTTTTTATAACGGTTTTTTTAAGGGAAACTACCAAAAAATTTTAGGTGCTGTAAAAAGATGGAAAACTAAAGAATTTAAAGGCAAATAGAAGGTTTCCGCATCCTGGTGGCGAAGATTATATCTCTGCCAGGAAATATATAAAGCTTTTATTTCATTGGGAGCAGGGGAGCACCAGGGGAAAACATGGTCAGCTCTTTTCAAGAAAGTGCTTTTTCAAGAGAACTAAACAAGGTTATATCTTGTATTTCCCGAATATTTCTAGACACTTCCATATAATATAGGTACTATAGATGAAAAGGGAAATAATGGGGATCAGGCTAAAATCCGCCTTCTTTACAGAAGTAAATAACTCAAGCCTGACCCCAGTTATGTAAACTCAATGAATTTTTTCCTCTACGGGGACGGTTTGTTCCAGGGGCGTGAAGACGTGGTAGTCCAGGTTGGGGAAGATGTTGTCCTTTTCCTCCAGCCGCCGGAGCCAGCCCTCGTCGATACTGCCCCCGCAGATCTGCCGGTCCAGCCGGTTGAAGCGCACCATGTGTTCTTCCACCCGGGACCGGGCATATTCATCCATATGCCCTGCCGTCATGATGAAGGGCCAGTCACTGGACTGGGCCAGCAGGAGTTCCCTGGCCGCCTGGTTCAAGGCCCTGGCCTGCAGGGGGTCCGCCTGGGGGTGCCTGGAAGCCAGGTCTACCATGCGGCTTGCCCCGCGATGCAGGTGCCGGTAAATCCAGTCGTTGGATCCGTTCAGCCACACCTCGTGATAGCCCTTGTCCCCCCAGCTGGAGGGGCAGGGGGTGGCGATTTGCAGGGGAAGGTCCATCTTCAGGTATTCCACGGGGGATGTGATGCAGAAGAGGTCCTGTTCCCGGGAGGCTTTTCGGATAAAGTGTTCCAGGAAGAGGGGCCCCTCGAACCACCAGTGGCCAAAGAGTTCCGCATCGTAGGGGACGGTGATGACCGGCGGCCGGTCCATGGCCCCCTGCAGGTACTCGAACTGTTTTTCCCGGTTGAACATGAAGTTGCCTGCATGGGACTGGGCTTTGTTGTTGGCCCACTCGGGGTTGTAGGGTTCCTTGTGGTCGGATTTCCCCGTAATCCGGTAATATTTGAGGCCCGTATGGACCCGGATGCCGTCGGGGTGGATATAGGGTTTTACGTACTCGAAATCCAGGTCGAAACCGATGTCCCGGTAGAAATCCCGGTAATCAAAATCACCGGGGTAGCCCTCGTCAGCGCTCCAGACCTGCTTGGAAGATTCCGGGTCGCGGCCGAAAACCGCCACCCCTGACTGGGTCAGGAGGGGGCTGTAGATACCGTAAGCGGGCCGGGGGCAGGCATACAGGACCCCGTGGGTGTCGGTAAAGAAGTACTGGATACCGTTCTCCTGCATGACTTCATCATCACCGGGCTGGTAGGCGCATTCCGCCAGCCACAGGCCCCGGGGGGGAAATCCCAGCTTCTCCTTAAAGGTATCCACCCCCAGTTTTACCTGGGCATAGACGCTTTCCCGGTTTATGCCCGTGAGGGGCAGGTAACCGTGGGTTGCCGTACAGGTGATGAGCTCCACAGCACCCCGGAAGTATAGTTCCCTGAAGGCGGTGATAAGGTTCTTATGATACCGGTCCTTAAAGTTGTGATAGATATCTCCCAGCTGCATCTGGTACATGAGAGCCAGGGGGTGGAAAGCGGCATCTCCCCGGGTCCGGTTCACTTCTTTTTCCGCCAGCTCCAAAAGCCTCTCCACATACTTTAGGTATTTATCCTGCAGGTAGCTGTCATCCAACATGGACAGGAGAGACGGGGACAGGGATATGGTGATTTTAAAGTCAATATTTTCGTCGGCCAGCCGGTTTAAGGCGCCGATTAAGGGCAGGTAGCATTCCGTTATAGCTTCAAAGAACCATTTTTCTTCCAGGGAGTAGGGGTACTCGGGATGCCTCACATAGGGTAAGTGGGCGTGCAGTACCAGGCACAGGTGGCCTTTACTCATGGCCCAACCCCCCTTTCATGCCCGCCGGCTCTTTTTCCCGGCGCTGCAGTTCGGCGGAATTCATGTTAAATTTCAGCGTGCGGTAGAAGAGCCGCCGCTGCCAGAAATTAAGGTAGCCCCACAGGGGGTCGATAACGCTGGAAACCCCATCCCTGGGGGTGTGGCTCCTGTTGGATGTCAAAAGGCTTGTAAAGGTGCCATCGGGCAGCTGGTAGCCCAGGTGTGCCTGGTAGCTCCGGTCCGGTTCGCCGGCATAGATGTACCAGCTGCAGCTTTCCGGGTCCAGGAAGATATCAAAGTAAGACATAACCTGTCCCTCATGGTCAAATTTTTGTATCCGCAGCACTTTCTTCCCCCGGTCCAGGGGTTCTCCCGCTTCTTTGCGGCGGTTTATGGTGTCCCAGGTCAGCTCCCAGTAGGCATACAGCCAGTAGGGATCCCTGGCCATCAAAACCAGCGTATCCTGGCCGTAAAAGGGCGGCAGGGTTTCACCGGCATTGAGGTTCTCCCTCGTTAAAGGGTGCATTTCCTTCGCCTCCTTAGGTGATTTCGTTTTAGTATGTCCCAAGAGTTTTCATTTGATGAGTATAAATAGAGCCGGGTATAG
>SLHK01000029.1 GCA_007136165.1 Syntrophomonadaceae bacterium | reverse complement strand
GTATTCTCCGTCTTCTTGTCGGCATAGCTGTGGCCGTTTACCGTTATCAGCCCGCGGTTGTTTTCGATAACCACCTCGCCATTGGGGTTCATACAGAAAGTCCGCACCTTGTCGTCAAAAGAACGGGAATAGTAGATGAGTTTAGATTCATACACCTTCGCCGTAATTTCTTCCATAACCACCGCCGGCACCTCTACCCTGACGCCGATATCAACAGGGTTGTTGGCCCCTTTAAGGTTCAGCCGGTCCGCTTCTTTGGAAAACCATTCCGCCCCTTCCCTGCCGGGGCCGCATATAACATAATCGGCCTGGTAGACCTGGCCGCCGGCGGTTTTTACGCCCCGGACCCGCCCATGGGCCGTGAGGATTTCTTCTACAGGGGTTTGCAGTTTAATCTGGATTTTCCCCTCCAGGCTTTCCCGCATGCGCTTTAAGATCTCGTAACACCTCTCGGTGCCCAAATGCCGTATACGGGCAGGTATGAGGGCCAGATCCGCGGTGGCGGCCCGCCGCTGTATGTCTTTGATGCCTGCGGAGTCCGAGCCGTACAGGGTAGGGGTGGCGCCATAAGACAGGTATACCTGGTCCACGTACTGGATCAATCCGTTGACCTCCTCCCGGTCCCGGTATTCTTCCAGGACACCGCCAAACTCGGAGGTTAAAGTCAGCTTCCCGTCACTGAAAGCGCCGGCACCTCCCCACCCGCAGACGATGGAACAGGGGGAACAGTTATGGCACTGCCGGGCGTCGTTCTTTACGGGACAAACCCTGGCGGCAATGTCCTTCCCCTTTTCCAGCAAGAGTACCTTTGTCACCCCCAGTTTGAGGAGCTCCAGGGCGGCAAAAATCCCCGCAGGCCCCCCGCCGACGATAATAACCTGATACTTTTCCGCCACAACAGTCACCCGCCTTCATCCATAAAAATACCCAAACAGATTATAAAGATTCCATTTGAGCCCCAGTGAGATTCTTTGCCATTTTCCCTGGACATCATACCGGATGCCCCCATCCCTGTCAACGACGGGCAAGCTAACCCGCTTCTTCCCGGGCCTCTCTTTCTTTGGACGTGGACATGAATTTGTTGTATTTGTCCATAAAGTAGAGTTCAATCCTGCCAACGGGGCCATTCCGCTGCTTGGCAATAATAACCTCGGCAATCCCCTTCTTTTCCGTTTCCGCATTGTAATAGTCGTCCCTGTAAATAAAGGCCACCAGGTCCGCATTGGCCTCGATGCCTCCCGATTCCAGCAAGTCGCTGAGAATGGGGCGTTTATCATGCCTTTTCTCCACTTCCCGGCTCAGCTGGGACAGGGCCACCACGGGAATGGCCAGCTCCTTGGCCAGGGCTTTCAAGCCCCGGGATATGGCAGATATCTCCTGCTGCCGGTTTTCCGCCCTCTCGCTGCCGCGCATGAGCTGCAGGTAGTCCACAAACACGGCCCCCAGCCCGTGCTCCGCCTGGAGCCGGCGGGTTTTGGCCCGCATCTCCATAACAGAAATAGCGGCTGAATCATCTATAAAAATGGGGGCATCTCCCAAGGGGCCTACTGCTTCGGTAAGCTTGTTCCAGTCATTATCGGCCAGGTACCCCCGGCGCAGGCGATGGGCGTCTATGTTGGCCTGGGCACACAGCATCCTCTGAACCAGCTGCTCCCGGGACATCTCCAGGCTGAAAAAAGCTATGGGTTTGCCTACCTTGATGCCGATATGCTGGCCCATGTTAAGAGCCAGGGTAGTCTTCCCCATGCTGGGGCGGGCGGCAATGATGATAAGGTCCGAAGGCTGCAGGCCCGATGTAAGGTTGTCGAAATCGGGGAAACCCGTACTTAAGCCCGTCAGACCTCCCTTGTTTTCATAGAGAAGGGCGATATGGTCAAAGGTGTCCATGAGGACCCTCTTGAGGGGCACAAAACTTTCCATGGCCCGGCGGCGGGAAACGTTAAAAATTGCCTGTTCCGCCTCATCGATAACCTGTTCCACATCATCCCCGGGGTCATATCCCCGGGTAACAATTTTGGTGGCAGCGCCAATGAGCTGGCGCAGAAGGGCTTTTTCCCGCACGATACGGGTATAGTAGGCCACATTGGCCGCTGTGGGCACCACGTTGGCCAGCTGGGTCAGATATGTAACACCACCGATGTCTTCCAGCTTTTTTTTCTGCCGCAGGGCTTCCACCAGGGTAATGACATCCAGGGGCTCGCCCCGGTCCGTCAAATCCGCCATGACCTCGAAAATCCGGCGGTGGGCATCTCTGTAAAAATCCCCGGGCTGGAGGTGTTCGATGGCCGTATTGACGGCCTCATTTTCCAAAAGCATGGAGCCCAGGACAGATTGTTCCGCCTCAATATTTTGGGGCGGAACCCGTTCGGGGGAATCAACCACGGGTATCACCTCATTCAGTATGGAAGGTGGAAGGGGTTAAGGGGCAAATACCAGGGGCAGAACTTCTTCCACATCCTTAACAGTTATAATGTCACAGTTCTTGAGACCTGAGGGTATTTCATCCTTGTTCTCCAGGGGCACCAGGATCCTCTGCAAACCCGAGGCCCGGGCACCGTAAATTTTTTCCGGCAGGCCGCCCACGGGTTTGATCCTACCCTGGAGGGAAACCTCTCCTGTAATAGCCGTATCCTGCCTCAAGGGTTTGTCCTGAATGGCACTCATGAGGGCCAGAAAAATAGCGGCGCCGGCGGAAGGCCCGTCGATGTTTCCTCCCCCCAGGACGTTGACATGCAGGTTATAGTCGGAAATATCTTCCCCTGTAATGCGGCGTATCAAGGAGGCGGCGTTAAATACCGAATCCTTGGCCATGGAACCGGCTGTTTCGTTGAAGCGAAGCTGACCTTTACCCTCTTCCCGGGCAGGATAGGCCACAGCTTCTATTTCCAGAACAGAACCCAGATAACCGCTGACACCCAGGCCAAAAAATCTCCCCACTTCCCCACGGTTGGAAGCCTTTGGAGAACCGAAGGGAGTAAGGCGCCCCGCTTGAATCACTTCCCGGATGATATCTCCGGTAATCCGCAGGGGTTCCTGCCCTCCCCGGGAATTAAGGAACAGGGCCAAGCCGTAGGCATCTGCCAGGATATTGATGGCCTGGCGCCCTTCAATGGTATAAAGGCTAATGATGCCGGGCACGCCCGGATCCAGAGGAATATCCAGCCGCCGGGCGGCATTAATGACTATAGTCTTTATATGTTCGGGGTTAAGAGGTTCGAAAAAAACTGCTGTACAGCGGGACCGCAGGGCCGGGCTGAGGGCCTCGGGGGCCCGGGTGGTGGCCCCGATAAGAAGAAAGTCGGCGGGCGCCCCTTCTTCAAAGATGTGCTGAATATATTTTGGTATCTTGGGGTCCGTGGCGTCATAGTAGGCGGAATCGAAATGAACATATTTATCTTCCAGGACTTTCAAAAGCTTGCGCTGCAGCACCATGTCCATTTCACCAATCTCATCTATGAAGAGGATGCCGCCGTGGGCTTCAGAAACCAGGCCCAGCTTCGGCTCGGGAATTCCCCCGTCTATCAAGTCCCGCCGGGCCCCCTGGTAAATGGGGTCATGAACAGACCCTATGAGGGGGTTGGTGGTTTCCCGGGGGTCCCAGCGCAGGGTGGTGCCATCCACCTCTATAAAAGGGGCATCTTCCATAAATGGCGTGTGCCGCATGTTCCTGGCAGCTTCCAAAGCCAGGCGGGCGGCAGTTGTCTTGCCCACCCCGG
>SLHK01000153.1 GCA_007136165.1 Syntrophomonadaceae bacterium | reverse complement strand
TCAGGAGGTACGAAAAGATGACTTTTTTAGAATTGGCCAAGAGGCGGTTTTCCACCCGGAAATATCTGGAGCAGGATGTGGAAGAAGAAAAAATTCAACAGGTACTGGAGGCGGTAAGGGTTGCCCCCTCTGCCCACAACTACCAGCCTTACAGCTTTGTGGTGGTCAGGGATGCGGAGCTGCGGGAGAAAATCGCCGCCACCTACCAGTACAGCTGGCTGAAAAAGGCTCCGGTGATCCTGGTGGCTTTAGGAGACCACAGCAGGTCGTGGCGCCGCTCCGACGGAAAAGACCACTGCGATATAGACACGGCCATTGCCATCGACCACCTGACCCTGCAGGCGGCGGAACTGGGACTGGGTACCTGCTGGATATGTATGTTCAACTCCATGGAATGCCATAAAGTACTGGACCTGCCCGGCCACATGGAAGCCATTGCCCTGATTCCCCTGGGCTACCCTGCCAAAGAAGTAAACGTAGACCGCCACGACGAAAAGCGGCGTCCCCTTTCCGAACTAACCCGCTGGCAGTAAGTTAACACGGGGTCAGGCCTTTTTGTTAACTTACTCGGTTGGCCGGCGGGGAAGAGGGGGCAGAAAAGGGTTAAAGGCCGGGTTAGTGCTTGCTGGTGAAGAGTACCGGATGATACAGGAGGATGAAAAGAGGGAGAAATTATGGGAAGGGGTGTCCATATGCTAAGGGATTTGATTGGCCGGGGGTTTGGCGAGGACATGGATTACAACTGAGCGGAGAAGGTTCTTTATGGCGCCAACGAAGCCTACAACCTGGGGCTTACCAAGGAGGCCTTAAAGATGTCCGCCGGTTTCGGCGGAGGAATGGGGATTGAAAAGACCTGCGGCGCCCTGGCGGCGGGGGTTATGGTTTTGAGCTACCTTATAGTGGTGGATAGGGCCCACGGAAGCGGCAAAATCAAGGAGTTGACCCGGGAGCTGTTTGAGACTTACACCAGGGAGATGGGGAGCTTTGACTGCGGCTACCTGAAAGATAACTACCGGACGGAGAAGGAAAAGTGTTTTCGGGTAATCTTGAAAGCTGCAGAAGTGTTGGATGTTATCACAGCCCGGGAAGTGCCGGGCTTAAACCTCAAACCCGGCTGTTGATAAGCAAAAAATCAAACAATAAAAGTAAGTTTGCTTCCAGGCTGAAGTAAACTTACTTTTTTATGAGGCCCGGGCGGCAAATTTTTTCAGGAGGGCCAATACTGCCAGTATGTGGATGAGAAGGCCGGCAAAGGTATAAAAATAGTACCATCCGGAGTTTTCCCCCGCAGCCAAAAAGGCCTGGGTCACCCAGTAGGGAGGGAATATCCCCGCCAGCAGATGCCAACGGCTTTCCAGCAAATAGCCGGCCAGAGGGGCCGCGAAAATAATTCCCAGGGCTTTGGAGATGGCCAACCCCTCCACCTTGTTGGCGGCGAAGGCCCCCAGAAGCAGGGCATACATGGGGCCCTCCAGGGAAGCCATAAAAACTACAGGAATCATTTTCAGGTAATCTACCTGGGTGAGGTTGACCAGGCGCACCAGCAAAAAGGAGAGGAAAAAGCCCATGATTACCGGAATAGAAATTCTGTAATAGAAATAGCCAATTTTCGTCAGGGGTGTTACGGCATAATAGGAGAGAAGGTTTTCATCTCTTTCATCCAATAGAATAAACCCTGTCATAAAACCCAGCATCATGGGGGTCATAAGAACCAAAAAGCTCATGGCGAAGGCATAATGCTCAGCAATGTCGAAAGCCGCAAAGTCAACAAGGAAATCTCGCAGAGGGGGAAGGCCGAAGCGCATGACCCCGGCCAGCAGCAGGGGTGCCAGCAGGGATATGACCAGCAGCCCGTCCCTACGGACGTTTTTTACATCTCCCAGGGACAGGCTGAGAATTTTTTTCATTTTACGGCACCTCCTGATTTTAAGATCAAATGTCTGTAAAAGATTCTCCTGGCCCAAAAATAAGTTGCCCCTGTCCACGCCGCCAGGGAAAGGACGGCTAAAGCCAACTCCCCTCCCGAACGGCCGCCAAAGGAAGCATCAATGAGGACCAGGGATGCTTTACCCGGCAGGAGGTAGAAGAGGGAAGAAGGCAGAAGGCCCACGTAATCTATAAGGGGCAGGGTAAAGGGAACCTGGAAGAGAGGAGAAGATATCAGGTAGCCGTTTAAAGATGATGCTTTTGCCGCCAGGGCCAGGCCCGCCAGGGTCGAGATAAAGGATGTGAGCACCACCCCCAGGGCCAGGGGCAGAGGATTGAAGGCGAAGCCGAAGGTAAAGAGGAGGATGGCCAAACTGGTGCTCAAGGCCAAAAAGGCCAGGGAGATGCATTTGGAAAAGATAAATTCCCAAGGTTCCAGGGGGGTTATGAAGAGATTATCCAGTACGCCCTGCCCCCTTTCCAGGAGGAGAATGCCTCCCACAAAAAAGAACCCCATGACACCCGGGTCGGAAAAAACCATAATAACTGCCACAGGTTGTTTCAGCTCCGGGGGAATGAACCATAAAAACAGGATGTATACGGCACTGACAAAAAGATAGGCATAGTAAAAACCGTGCCGGAATTGAAAGCGAATATCAAAGGCAATAACTGCTTTCCCCTTCATATCAGGCTCCTCCCCGTTACCTCAATGAAGATGCTCTCCAGGGTGGCTTCCTGGGTATGAATGCGCTCCACATTCTTCTCCTTTAAAAGACGGGAAAATATCCTGTTATCTCCAATACCTTTCAGGGGAAATTCCGCCTCTTTAACGATACCTTCCTCCCGGTACTCCACCTGCACTATTTTTTGTCCCCTCCGGACCATGAGTTCCCGGGGAGAATCTATGAGGGCAATCCTGCCTTCCACAATAAAGGCTACCCGGTCACATATTTCTTCCGCCACGTTCATGTTGTGAGTGGTCAAAAAGACTGTTTTGCCCTCTGCCCTCTCCCTCCGTATTATGTCTTTAATCTTTCTGGCGTTGACGGGATCCAGGCCCGCCGTGGGTTCATCCAGGAAAAGGATATCCGGCTTATTCAAAAAAGCCCGGCAAAAATTCAACCGCATTTTCATCCCCTTGGAAAAGCTGCTGACCCGGGTATTTCCCTCCTTCTCCAAACCTACCATTTCCAGCAGTGCCCCTGGGGCCTCCGTATCACCGGCATAAAGATCCCGAAATAAGTTGAGGTTTTCCAGGGCTGTAAACTTGGTGTAAAAGTTGGGCACCTCGAAGGCCACACCGATATTTTCGTAGTAAGCTCCACCGGTCTCCTTAATTTCAGCCCCCATGACCCGCACTCTACCGCTGTAGTTCTTTAAAAGCCCGATAAGAATGTTCTGGGTGGTACTCTTCCCCGCTCCCGAAGGGCCCAAAAAACCAAATATTTCTCCCTTTCCCACCTCAAAATGCAGGCCCTTGATGGTGGTCTCCCGGCTTCCCGGATAGGTAAACTGCAAACTGTTTACTTCAATCATGGCCTTTACCTCCTTTTCGGATCAACCCCTTGCTAACCGGTTCAATCATAAGGTCTACAGCCTCGTCAAACACCTCTTCGCCAATTTCTTTCTGGTGGAGGCTTATGGTAAACAGGGCCCTGAGGACCCCGGTAATGACTTCGGGCTCCTTGTCGATAATCTCAATCCCTGCCGCTGCCCTTCCTCTATCAGGTTTACACCATATACACTATTTTTGTCAAGGCCGGAGAGGCGTAAGTTAACAAAAAGGCCTGACCCCTTTGTTAACT
>SLHK01000219.1 GCA_007136165.1 Syntrophomonadaceae bacterium | reverse complement strand
CCCGGGTTCTCCCTGCCCCCCAGGTTTAGGTTGAGGCACCGGTCTTCTGCCTGGAAGGGGGCGGCGGTAAGGAGCCCCACCTTCAGGCCCTGTCGGCTGTAGGCGCGGCACAACCGGGATATTTCCCGCCGTACAGCCTGTGCCTCACCCTCCAGAAGGTAAAGGGGTGCCCGGGGGGCGTAATGCCGGTATTTCATCCCGGGAGAGGCGGGAGCCTCAGCCCGGGGAAAAGGCCCTTCCGGGGGGGGCTCCACCCCTGGAAGCAGGTCCCGCAGTTCCTCCAGGGAGATTCCTCCGGGACGCAGGATTTTGGGGGCCTTCCCCGTCATGTCCAAAACGGTGGACTCCACCCCCACGCGACAGGGGCCCGCATCCACCAGGGCGGCGATTCGCCCCTCCAGGTCCTCCAGGACATGTTCCGCCCGGGTTGGGCTGGGCCTGCCGGAGCTGTTGGCGCTGGGGGCCGCCACGGGAACCGCTGCCTCCTGGAGAATGGCCAGGGCTACGGGGTGGTCGGGAATGCGCACCGCCACCGTATCCAGGCCCCCGGTGACTACCGGGGGGATGCGGCTTCCTGCCGGCAGCACCAGGGTCAAAGGCCCGGGCCAAAAGCGGGCTGACAGGGCCCGGGCAGCGGAAGGAACCTCCCGGCAGACCAGCCCTATATCTCTAAGGGCGGCAATATGAACGATCATGGGGTTATCCAGGGGGCGGCCCTTGGCGGCATAAATAGCCTCCACGGCCCGGGGATTCAGGGCATTGGCCCCAAGGCCGTAAACCGTCTCCGTGGGAAAGGCCACCAACTCCCCTTCCCTCAAGAGCTTCGCTGCCCTGCAAATCTTATCTCTGTCTTTGTGGGGGTCCGATACCTGCAAATAGAGGGTCTCTGTCATAGCGGCCTTTCCTGTCTTTCTAACCTGCAGTTGTTACTTTTAACCTTTCGACAGCTTTTTTTCCATTCCTGCTCTGTTCAGGAGGAAATTACCGTGCTGCCGGGCCCGCAGGGAAATATTGACGGACATCTTCCTTATCCAATATAATTGAGTATATGAGCGGCATTTATACGAAGGGTGGAGAAACATGGAAGAAAAATATATCAAGGAACTTCTCATACAGGTACAACAGGGTACTGCAAGCCCGGAAGAAGCCCTGAAGGCTCTGAAGCATCTGGGGTACGAGGACCTGGGGTTTGCCAAGGTGGACAACCACCGCAGCCTGCGGCAGGGATTCCCCGAGGTCATTTACTGCCCCGGGAAGAGTACGGCTCAGATTAAGGAGATAGCCTGCCGCCTGGCGGGAACCAACGGCAACCTTCTGGCCACCAGGGCAGGGGAAGACGTGTTTGCGGCTTTACAGGAAGATTTGCCCGACCTCTCCTACAACCCCATATCCCGCACCCTTTTCCTCCACCGGGACGTACAAATCCGGGGACGGGGAACGGTGCTGGTCATCTCTGCCGGAACGGCGGATCTGCCGGTGGCGGAGGAGGCCGCCGTAACGGCTTCCGTCATGGGGAATCAGGTTGAGAGGCTATATGACGTAGGGGTAGCCGGCATCCACCGCCTTTTAAGCAACCAGGACAAGCTCCATAAGGCTGCCGTACTGGTGGTGGTGGCGGGCATGGAAGGGGCCCTGGCCAGCGTTGTGGGAGGAATGGTGGCGAAACCTGTGGTGGCAGTCCCCACCAGCGTCGGGTACGGCGCTCATTTCCAGGGTCTGAGCCCCCTCTTGACCATGCTGAACTCCTGTGCCGCCGGGGTCATGGTGGTCAATATAGATAACGGATTTGGCGCCGGCTATGCCGCTTCCTTGATCAACCGGAAGGAGGCAGAATAACCCTATGACCCTTCTGTATTTTGACTGTTATGCCGGGATCAGCGGCGACATGACCCTGGGGGCCCTCCTGGACCTGGGAGCGGACCTGGGGGAGGTACAAAAAGCCCTGGCAGGTTTAAAGATTGCCGGCCTCTCCCTGCAGGTTAAAAAAGTGTCCAAAAGGGGTATCGGCGCCAGCGCCCTGGAAATTTCCTTTCCCGCCGACCCCCAGCCTCACCGCAGCTTCCGCCACATCCGGTCCCTTCTGGATTCGGCACCCCTTCCGGAAAGGGTCAAAGAAAGAAGCCTGCAAGTGTTCCGCCTTCTGGCCCGGGCCGAGGGGAAAATTCACGGCCAAGACCCGGAAGAAGTCCACTTTCATGAGGTGGGTTCCCTGGATTCCCTGGTAGATATCGTGGGCAGCGCTGCCGCCCTGGAAACCTTAAAGCCCCACCGGGTTCTGGCCTCCCCCCTGCCCTACAGCCGGGGTAAAGTTTCCTGTTCCCATGGTATTTTGCCCTTACCCGCCCCTGCCACCCTGGAAATTTGCCGCCAAAACCGGATTCCCCTGGTTCCTCCGCCCCTGGATGTGGAAGGGGAACTGGTTACCCCCACGGGGGCCGCGCTGGCGGCCGCCCTGGCGGATAGCTTCGGCCCGCCGCCGCCCCTGGTGCCCCGGGCTGTGGGCTACGGTGCCGGCACCAGGGATTTTCCCTTCCCCAACCTGCTGAGGGTAATATTGGCAGATACGGGAGAGGCAGGGCAGGAAGGGGTCTTCAGCGATGAAAACCTGCTGCTGGAGACCAACATCGACGACATGAGCCCCGAGTATTACGAACACCTGGCGGAAAGCCTCTTTCAAGCAGGGGCCCTGGATGTCTTTTTAACCCCGGTGCATATGAAAAAGAACAGGCCGGGGGTGAAGCTCTCCGTCCTGGCTGCGCCTCAGAAGGCAGGTGCCTTGAGAAACCTGATTTTCCTGGAGTCTACCAGCATCGGTTTGCGGGAAATGCGGGTCACCAAGAGAGAGCTGCCCCGGAGGGTGGAAAAAATAAAAACTCCCTGGGGGGAGGTTAGGGTTAAGGTCTGCACCCTGGGCGGCCGGATAGTCAACCGGGCCCCGGAATACGACGATTGCCTGAAGGCTGCCCGGGACTACAAAGTCCCTCTGAAAAAGGTTTATGATTCTGTGCGAAAAATCCTGGAAGAAACCGGGCAGGAATAAAAAGGAGGCCGGAGCTGCCTCGGCAGGACGTCCAGCAGCTCTTCCAGCCTCTCCATGGAAAAACCTATCCTAAAAACATGCACGGGCCTTTTAAACCGAAAGGCCCGTGCTTGTTATCCTCTTTCCTTTTCACGGCATGGCCGGCAGTAGCCATAGAACTGGACCCGGTGATCAACAATTAAAAAGCCCTTCTCCTCCTCCACCAGGCCTTCCAGCTGGTTCAAAAGGTCCTCCTCCACCTCCTGGATCCGGCGGCAACCTAAACAAACCAGGTGATGGTGGTGATGCTCGTCCTGCCCCTCCTGGGAGAGTTCGTAGCGTTTGCGGCCGTCGCCGAAGTCGGATTTATGCAAAATGCCAACTTCTTCCAGGAGGTCCAGGGTCCGGTAAATGGTGGCGATTCCGATGTCTTTATCCTTGACCCGGGCCAGGTTGTATGCCTCTTCGGCGCTCAAGTGGTCCCCCTCGTTCTCCAGAAATACTTCCAGAACCAGGCGCCGCTGGGGAGTGAACTTGTATCCCTGCAATCTCCGGGACAGGACCTCGATTCTCTTTTCCAAGCCCATACCTCCTATTGCCCTTAGAAGTCACCGGTAATGACCTGGGCCAGGTTGGTGGCGTGGTCCGCCACCCTTTCAAAGTTGCTGAGGAGGTCCAGGTAGATGACTCCCGATTTGGGCAGGCATTTTTTT
>SLHK01000027.1 GCA_007136165.1 Syntrophomonadaceae bacterium | reverse complement strand
TCCCGGATGATGGCGGAAGATTCCACGTCCCGGGGCTCCAGGTGGAAGACGAACTGTTCCCCGTCGATATTGACGGGTTCCGCCCCCAAACCCCGGACTTTTTCCGTGACCAACAGCCCCAAGATCTGCAGGGGGAAGGACGCCCCCGTGGGGTGGTACTGAATGGTATCCATAAAAGCCAGCCGGGCACCGGCCCGGTAGCCCATGACCAATCCGTCAGCGGTGGCCCCGTAATGGTTGGAGGTGGGAAACTTTTGATAATGGAGCCGCCCGGAGCCTCCCGTGGCCATGACCACTTTTTTGGCGTGACATACGGAATACTCCCCGGTTTCCATATTGTAGAGGACAGCGCCGCCGCAGTCGCCGTTAGCATCCAGAAGCAGTTCGACGGCGGAACAGAATTCTATAACTTCAATGCCGCGGTTTCTCACTTCGTCCCGGAGGGTGCGCATGATTTCCGCCCCCGTATAGTCCCGGGCGGAGTGCATGCGCTTGCGGGAGGTGCCTCCCCCATGCTCCGTCTTCATGGTGCCCTTTTCATCCTTGTCGAACATGGTGCCCAGGTCTTCCAACCACTTGATGATGAGGGGGGCGTCCCCCGTCAGGGCCCGGACCAGTTCCGGCACGTTGTGGTAGTGGCCTCCCCCCATGACATCCAGGTAGTGGACGGGGGGCGAATCGTTGGCCTTGTCGGCGGCCTGGATGCCTCCCTGGGCCATCATGGTATTGGCGTCCCCTAAGCGGAGCTTGGTCACCAGGAGGACGTCGGCACCGCCTTCCTGGGCCGTTAAGGCGGTGGAGGCACCGGCCCCTCCGCCTCCTATGACCAGCACATCCACAGAGTAGTCGGCCTGATTGACGTCTATGTCCACCCCTTCCAGTGTGCTGCGGGCTTCAATGACATCGGCAAATTCCAGGGGAACCCTTTCTCCCCGATTCAGCCCCACCTTAAGGGGGCGCATGCTGGCTTCAATGTAGTCGGGGTGGAACTTCTGCAGGACTTCTTCCTTCTCTTCGGGCGACATGCGGGGAAAGTTTTTCCCCACCCTTTTAGGCCGGGTAGCCTCTACTTTTTTAATCAGTTCTCGCATCTGCGGGGTATAAGACATAGGGCTTTAACCTCCTGTAAAGTGATTCCCACTTATTCTTCATGTCCTGGTTATTTTTCCATGTTCTGTTTTTATTCTTCCATGTCCCGGTTGTTGTAGAGTTTTTTCAGCTCAGCAGTGTCCATGGTCATCAGGCCCTTGAATTCCTGGTCAAATTTACCCGCCTCGATTTCCTCAACCCTCTCCTTGAGGTGGGGAGAGGGGGGAGCCAGGTGGCGGCTGTAGAGGCGGCGGGCCAGGATGCCAATGTTATACTGGATCATCTGGGCAGGACAGCGGGAAGCACAGAGCCCGCACATGACGCAGTCAAAGGATTCGCTGGCAGCTTTGGCGATATCGCCCCGAATGGCAAAGTTGACGTACTGCATGACATTTAGATCCTGGGGGCAAACCTTGGTACAGGAGTTGCACCCCACACACCGGTACCCTTCCGGGTAGAAGGACATGATCTGGGCGCCCGTGGGCTCCAGTTCGTCAATATCGTAGTTGGATTTTTGCGCCGGGAAGAAGGGTATCTGGGTCAGGTACATGTCCGGCTCCACCTTGGTCTGGCAGGCCAGGCCCACTTTAAGCTCGTAGTCCCCGGCCAGGCGGTAGACGGTGGCGCAGGCACCGCAGAAGCCGGCCCGGCAGCCGCAGCCCCGGATCAGCTGGTAGCCCGCGTATTCCAGGGCGTTCATGATGGTCAAAGCCTCTGGAACCTGGTACTTCTTGCCCATAATAAAGATGGTTATCATTTTAGCTTCCTCAGACAAGGTACGGTTTCCCCCTTTTTTTAATCCTAATTTCTACACCCTATTTCCTTTCGAAATTCCATTTATCTTGAAATTTTTATTCCCTTCCCCTTGTCTTCCGCCGGCAAGTTAACAAAGGGGTCAGGCCTTTTGTTAACTTACTTTTCAAGGCCTACTCCTCTTCCGGAAGGGGTATTAAGCCCTTCTCCATCATATACTCTGTTTGGTTGCGGGAGCGCTTTATTATCTTTTTGGCCCTGTCATAAATTTCCTCTTCGCTTAGCTCTATCCGGGCAAACTTCTGCTCCATGGCTTTCACTGCCACAGCCCTGGCTATGCGGGGAACGACTTTCCAGTCATCCATGGTGGGGAGCAGATTTTCTGCGTCTAAACCCCGGTCCCTGGCGGTGTTGGCCAGCTCGTAGGCGGCAGCTATGCACATCTCATCGGAGATGGTGCGGGCGTGCACATCCAGGGCACCCCGGAAGATACCCGGAAAGACCAGGGAATTGTTCACCTGGTTGGGAAAGTCGGAGCGGCCGGTGCAGACAATTCGGGCCCCCGCTTCCCTGGCCTTCCAGGGCCAGATCTCAGGAACAGGGTTGGCGCAAACGAAAACAATGGCATCCTTGTTCATGGCGGCAATCCAATCTTTTTTAATTATACCCGGCCCTGATTTTGACAAAGAAATTAGGACATCAGCCCCCACCAGGGCTTCAGCAACTCCCCCGGTTTTGTTCTCCGGGTTGGTGGATAGGCACAGCTCCCATTTTTCCTTGAATTCTTTTTGAAGCTCCGTGCGGCCTTTGTGGAGAATGCCCATGGAATCCACCACCAGCAAGTTTTCCGGCCTGACGCCGGCCAGCATGATAAGGCGGGCGATGCAGATATTGGCGGCACCGGCCCCCACCAGGGTGATTTTAACTTCTTCAATTTTCTTGTTCACCACCCGCAGGGCGTTTATAAGGGCCGCCAGGGTGACGGCAGCGGTACCCTGCTGGTCATCGTGCCAGACGGGGATATTCATTTCTTCACGAAGCCGGTCCAGGATGTAGAAACACTTGGGGCTTGCGAAATCCTCCAGATTAATGGCCCCGAAGGTGGGCTGCAGATATTTTACAGTCCGGATAATTTCCTCCGGGTCCTTGGTGTCGAGGCAGATGGGAAAGGCATCCACCCCTCCCAGATACTTAAAAAGCATCGCTTTGCCTTCCATAACAGGCATGGCGGCCCAAGGGCCGATGTCCCCCAGGCCCAGGACCCGGGAACCGTCGGAAACCACAGCTACAAAGTTGGACTTGTTAGTGTAGCGGAAAACCTCTTTTCTGTTACCATGAATGGCCCTGCAGGGTTCCGCCACCCCGGGAGAATACCAGATGGCAAAGTCGTCAAAGTCACGGACACAGCATTTAAGGGCAGTTTCCATTTTCCCTTGATAAAAGCGATGTAATCTCATTGCATCCTGACCTGGTTTTCTTGCCTTGGCAATCAACTCCTCTTTGGACATTTATTTCAACCCCTTCTTGGTGTTAGTTAATAGTTAACGGAATAGTTGCCGGAATAGTTACCGGGCATACTTTTTGGTGCCTTCCTCAAACAGGTCGCTACCGTAGGCATCGTTGATGACGGTAGCCGGGAAGTCTTCCACTTCCAGGCGGCGTATAGCCTCGGCGCCCAGCTCTTCGTAGGCCACCAACTCCGCCTTCTTGATGGTTTTGGCAGTAAGGGCAGCGGCCCCGCCCACGGAAGCGAAGTAAACGGCTTTGTATTCTTTTAAAGCATCCTTGACGGCCTGGTTCCGGCTCCCTTTACCTATAAGGCCCTTGACGCCCCGGTTCAGAAGGGCCGGGGTATAGGCGTCCATGCGGCCGCTGGTGGTGGGGCCTGCGGACCCGATGACCTGGCCCGGTTTGGCCGGAGTGGGGCCCACGTAATAGATGATCTGGC
>SLHK01000047.1 GCA_007136165.1 Syntrophomonadaceae bacterium | reverse complement strand
TAGCAGCCGATATCTCCCGTGGCGATGAGCTTAAGCTTTTTAAGGACATAGAAAGCTCCCCGGTGGCTGCAGCCGGGGCAGAGGACAGGAGGGCGCAGGGGGATTTCCCCCGGGTCGTAGCCGTCGGGTTCCAACTTTTTATAGAGGGGGCTGCCCAAAATATTTTCGGCAATCATGTTGGCGTCAATCTCCCCGTAAAGGGGAAAGAGGCTCTTGCCTGACACTTCTATACCCAGGGCCCGGATATAACCCTCCAGGAAGGGTTCCAGTTCCTCCACCACATATAGTTTCTCCACGGAGGCGGCAAACTTTTTCAGCAATTCTTCGGGAAAGGGGAAGGGCATCCCCAGTTTGAGGATGCTCACCCGGGGCAGAGCCTCCCGCACATACTGGTAGGCCACGCCGGAAGTAACAATCCCTATTTTGCCGCCGTCGCTGCCCCTCTCCACCCTGTTTAAAGGCGTGGATTCGCTGTATTCCTTCAGTTTCTCCAGGCGCTGCAAAACTTCCCGGTGGCGGAGCCTTCCGAAGGCGGGAATCATGACGTACTTTTTGGGGTCTTTCTTGTATTCCTTGATTTCCCTGGGCCCTCCGTCTTTCAGGTCCAGCAAGCCCTTGGAGTGGGAAATACGGGTGGTGCTGCGCAGCACCACGGGGGTATCGAAGTCTTCGCTCAACTGAAAGGCCAGGGCCGTCATGTCCCGGGCCTCGGCGCTGTCCGAGGGCTCCAGCATGGGGACCTTGGCCGCCCGGGCATAGTGGCGGTTATCCTGTTCGTTTTGGGAAGAGTGCATACCGGGGTCATCGGCGGAGACCAGGACCAGGCCGGCGTTGACACCGGTATAAGCAAAGGTAAAGAGGGGGTCCGCCGCCACGTTAACGCCCACGTGTTTCATGGCTACCAGGGTCCTGACCCCTGCCAGGGAAGCTCCAATCCCTTCTTCCAGGGCCACCTTCTCGTTGGAGGACCACTGGGCGGTGACTCCGGGATAGCGGGCAAAGTTTTCCAGAATCTCGGTACTGGGGGTCCCGGGGTAGGCGGCAGCGAAACCCGCCCCCGCTTCATAAGCACCCCGGGCGATAGCCTCATTACCCGATAAAAGCTCTTTCATAGATCGTTCCTCCCATTTTAAGAATTATGCCGGAGAAGCAGGCCTCTAACTTAAGGCCCAACCCGGTAACTTCCTCAGGCCGTCTGGATTCTTTTAGACTTTCCGGCTGTGCGCTCCAAAGTTTTTGGCTCCACCAGCTTCACCCGGGCGCTGATGGATAGGACGCTCTGCAGGCGCCGCCGCACGGAAGCCTCCAGAGCCTCCAGGTCCCGAAAACTTCCGGTAAAGACGGTGGGGTCCGGTTCCACCTGAACTTCCAGCTGGTTGAGGGGGCCCCGGGTGTCCACGATCAAAAGGTAGTGGGGGGCAATCCCCCGGATACTCATTAAGACGCTCTCGATCTGGGAAGGAAAGACATTGACCCCCCGGATAATCAGCATATCATCGGTACGGCCCATGACCTTGCACATGCGGACCGAGGTGCGGCCGCAGGCGCATACTTCCGGGTCCAAAATGGCCAGGTCCCGGGTGCGGTAGCGCAGGACGGGGAAGGCCTCCTTGGTCAGGGTGGTAAAAACCAGCTCCCCCTTTTCCCCGTAGGGGAGGGGCTCCTCCGTATCGGGGTCGATGACCTCCGCCAGGAAGTGGTCTTCGGATATGTGCAGCCCCGCCCCCTCCAGGCACTCTCCCGCCACCCCCGGGCCGATTACCTCGCTGAGGCCGTAGTTATCTGTAGCTTTAATACCCCACATGCTCTCTATCTGCCGGCCCATGCTTTCTGTCCAGGGCTCCCCGCCGAAAAGGCCCACCTTCAGGTTCAGCTCCCGGGGTTCAACCCCGGCTTCCCTGGCCGCTTCTGCCAGGTACAGGGCATAGGAGGGGGTGGAAATCAGGGCGGTGGTCCCAAAGTCCTCCATGAGCATAATCTGCTTATCCGTATTGCCGGCGGAGGAGGGCACCACCGTGGCCCCCACCTTTTCCAGGCCGTAATGGAGGCCAAAAGCCCCGGTAAAAAGGCCGTAGCTAAAGCAAACCTGGGCCACATCGGCACTGGTGACCCCTGCCTGGCTGACGATGCGGGCGATGAGCTCCGTCCAGGTACCAATATCCCTCCAGGTGTAGCCCACCACCGTGGGCTTCCCCGTGGTCCCCGAGGAGGCGTGAAGCCGAACAACCTCATCCAGGGGGACGGCAAAAAGCCCGTACGGGTAGTTCTGGCGCAAATCGTCCTTGCCGGTAAAGGGCATCCGGCGTAGATCCTCCAGAGACCTTATATCTTTCGGCAGGATACCCCTGGCATCCAGGGCGTGCCGGTAGTGGGGGACCCTCTGGTACAACCTCTCTACCAGCTGTTTCAGGCGGCCGAGCTGCAGCTTTTCCAGCGATTCCCGGTCCATGCATTCATGTTCCCTGTCCCAAATCATGTGTGTATGCTCCTCCTCTTACAGTGCAATGTTAAAAGCCGCCTCGGGGCCAGGCCTGGTATTGTCCTGCATATCTAACCCGGAACCAGGCCGGGTGTTAGCCCTCTTTCGCTGCAACCAGGTCCCAGTGTGATTCTCCCGGTAATACCCACAAACAGCACCGCAATTAGCGGTGCCGAGAAAAGGGTTCCCTAGAAACCTGCCCGGGCCGGGCAATCCGGGGAAGACCTTGCTAAAGAGCGTAAACCTCTGCCTCATCCAGGACATTGATCTTATTTCCCTGCAGAACCTGAATGGCCCGGTCGCACTCCTCAACCCGGAAAATCACCAGAGCATCGGCGGAAGCCTTGGTCACAAAAGCATATAAATATTCAATATTGATACCTTGAGATCCCAATACTGCCATTACCCCGGCCAGGCCTCCCGGCGTGTCCGGCACCTCCACAGCCAACACCTCTGTAACGCTCACCATAAATCCCGCTTCCCTCAAGGCGGTATAAGCTGTATCGGGGTTATTGACTATGAGCCTTAAGATGCCAAAATCGGTGGTATCCGCAATGCTCAAAGCACGGATGTTGATATTATTGCTCCCCAGAATTCGGGTGACTTCTGCCAATCTTCCTGATTTGTTTTCCAAAAAAACAGAAATCTGCTTAACTTTCATATTTTTACCCTCCCCGCATTATTCAGATGGGTATGACTTTAATCCTTAGCTAATTCGACGACGGCACATTTCTTTCCTTCTTCCTGAGACAAAAATCTGGCCGACGGCAGTATATTGTGACAGCCCCGTGTAAAACTAAGAGAAGAAGGAGGGGTATACTTTGCAATTCCTGCAGAAAAAACAACGCAATAGAAAAGGCATTCTGACGCGCATCATGGGAGGCATGGCCGTTTTTTTCGCGGCCCGCTGGTTCAAGAGGATGCTGCGCAGCTAATTCCCCTCCTTTTTACTGGATATGGAATTAAATACATACAAGAGAAGGAGGACTTCCTATGAGGCAGCCCCGGATCACCCTTTACGGCGGTGGCGAGCAGTGAAGGTTGTGCCAGGAAGCCAAGGAGTTCCTTGGCAAAAAAGGACTTGATTTTAAGGAAGTAGATATTCTGCGGGACGAAGAAGCCCGGCGGGAGATGCTCATGCTCTCCGGCCAGCACAACCCGCCGGTCCTGAAGGTGAATGACTATGTGATGCCAACTTTTGACCCCGGCAGGCTGGAAGAGGCATTAAACAACACAATGAACAGGTAGCATCACTGCAGGGGCAAATGAACAGAAAATAAAAAAAGACCTCTCAGGGAGGTCCAGGAGAGAAGT
>SLHK01000039.1 GCA_007136165.1 Syntrophomonadaceae bacterium | reverse complement strand
AGCAAGGAAGCGTTTCTGCTTTCTTCTTAATTCGAAACAATAGAACTTCTTTTCTGCTTCCTTTGATACTTACCTTGCCGGTACCGGTCCTGCTTCTACGCCCTGGAAATGGTACCTTCCCAGGTGCTGATTTTATCCTTGCTGTCCTCTTCGGTAAACCACTTGGAAGTTACGCTCTTAACCTCCGTGTAAAAGGCCACCCCGTCTTTCCCCATGACATGAAGGTCACCGAAGAAGGAGTTCTTATGTCCGGAGAAAGGGAATACGGAGATGGGCACGGGGATGCCCACATTAACACCTACCATACCGGCGTGGGTCCGCCTGGCAAATTCCCGGGCGAAATGGCCGCTTTGGGTGAAAATACAGGACCCGTTGGCAAACTCGCTGTCATTCATGATGCGCAAACCATCCTCAAAATCTTTGACCCTCTTGATGCAGACTACGGGGCCAAAAATTTCCCGGTTCCCCACTTCCATATCCGGTGTCACATGGTCCAGGACTGTGGGGCCTACGTAAAAACCGCCTTCGTATCCGGGCACCGATACTTCCCGGCCGTCCAGGACCAACCGGGCCCCTTCCTCCACGCCCCGGGCAATCCAGTCGGAAACGGACTTTTTATGTTCAGCGGAAACGACGGGGCCTAAATCTGTCTGGGGATCGTAGCCGGGCCCTACTCGCAATTCCCTGGCAAACTTATCCACATAGGCCACCAGTTCATCGGCCACCGCTTCTTCCACACAAACGGCAGGCAGGGCCATACAGCGCTGCCCGGCACACCCAAAGCTGGAGTTAATGATGCGGCGGGCTGTAACATCCAGGATGGCATCCTTTAAAACCAGGCCGTGGTTTTTGGCCTCGCACAGGGCCTGCACCCTTTTTCCGTTGGCTGCCGCTGTGGCATAAACATGCCTGCCCACGGTGGTGGATCCCACATAGGATATCCCTTTTACATCAGGGTGGCTTAATAAGAGTTCCGCCTCCCGGCGGCTGCATGTGACCAGGTTTACCACACCCGGGGGAAGCCCTGCCTCTATAAGGAGTTCCAGCATCCGCATAGCCGTCTGGGGAACCAGGCTGGCGGCCTTGAGGACAAAAGTGTTCCCTGTGGTAATGCAGAGGGGAAGCATCCAGCCAAAGGGAATCATGCCGGGAAAATTGTAGGGGACAATACCGGCAAAAACCCCCAGGGGTTCCCGGTACATAACGGTGTCGTGGCCCACCGACACATTCATCAAAGAATCCCCCTGCATCAATACAGGAGCGGAACAGGCCAGTTCCACCACTTCGATGGCTTTGATGACATCGCCCCGGGCTTCGTTAACATTCTTGCCCAACTCTGTGCATACAAGCAAAGTCAACTCATCCAGGTGTTCTTCCAAAAGAGTTCGAAAGCGAAACATGAGATGGGACCTCTCCGAGACAGGTGTATCGGACCAGGCCGGAAAGGCGGCTTTAGCTGCCTTTACAGCTTCGTTTACCTCTTCCCGGGTGCAGCAGGGGGTCTCCGCAATGATTTTCCCGGTATTTGAATCCGTTATGGACATGTATTTCTCGGTTTTAGACTCCTTCCACTCCCCGCCGGCACAGTACTTAAGCTTTTTTACGCTCATCTGACATCTCCTTTCATTCCAATAATTTTGCCCTGCCTGATGCTACAGGGTTTCCAGGGATTCCTGGAGAACGCGGACGATAAAGTCTATTTCTTCACTGGTGGTGCAGAAGGGCGGGGATATGGTGAGAACATTATTGAAGCCCGGAGTTGTATCCCCGTTTTTGCCGATTATGAGGCCCCGTTTTTTGCATTCCCCCATAACCTGGGTTACCTTCCCCGGGGATGCCGGTTCCTTTGTCTCCCTGTCTTCCACCAGCTCCACCCCGGCCAGAAAACCAAAGCAGCGCACGTCTCCCACATGGGGATGGTCCGCCAGGGCCGATAGTTTGCTGCTCATTTCCATTCCCAACTGCTCTGCCCGCTGGATTAAGCCTTCTTCCTCGATGAGGTTCAGGTTTGTCAGGGCCAGGGCACAGGCCGCCGGATTTCCGCCAAAGGTGTTAATATGCCTGAAATGCTGGTTGGCGGCCCCTCCCATGAAAGTGTCGGCGATATCGGCTTTCACAGCCGTTGCCGACAGGGGCAGGTACCCGCTGGTGAACCCCTTGGCCATGGTGACTACGTCGGGTTTGACGCCAAAATTCTGGTGCCCGAACTTGCGCCCGGAACGGCCGGCACCGCAGATAACCTCGTCGATATGCAGGAGGACACCGCGATTCTCACAGATTTCCTGCACCCGGGGCAGGTATTCCGGCGGCGGCACGATGACACCGCCTCCCGTGATGGCGGGTTCCATAATTACCGCCCCCACGGATTCCTCCCCTTCCCAGTTAATCACTTCGTCAAAAACCTCTGCACACTCCAGGTTACAGCTGCCGTAACTCTTGCCAAAGGGGCAGCGGTAGCAGTACGGCGGGGGTACGTGCAAAAAGCCCGGCACCAGGGGTTCATAGGTCAGCTTGCGGATGGACTGGCCTGTAGCGGCCAGAGCCCCCATGCTGCTGCCGTGGTATGCCCGATACCGGGATATAACTTTATAACGATTTGTCTGGCCCTGGGAGTGATAGTACTGGCGGATTATTTTAAAAGCAACTTCGTTGGCCTCTGAACCGCTGTTGGAAAAGACAATCCGGTACTCCCCGTCCAGCCATTCACTGATTTTGGCTGCCAGTTCAATAGCGGGGACATGGCTTTGCACCAGGGGGTAATAGGGCATCTTCTTCATCTGCTCATAAGCCGCCTCCGCCAGTTCTTCCCGGCCGTAACCGATGTTGACGCACCATAACCCCGACATGCCGTCCAGGTAGCGGTTACCGTCGATGTCGGTAATCCATGAACCCTGCCCCTCCGCCACAATAAGGGGATTGGGGTTAAAGGGTGTCATATGATGCCACATATAGGTCCGGTCCTTGGCAAAAATAGCATCCCGGTCAGATTTTTGCCCGGGATTTACCCCATCTTTCTTGGACATTTGATTAACCTCCTTGTTATTGGCATTTCTGAATAAGTCCTCTTAACCTTTGCCTCAGTTTACCAGATTTAGGGCTTTTCTTCATTAGACAATGTATAACAAATTAATGTTTGTTCTTGTACATTATGTCTATACAGCCTTCCGGCTAACTGCTATAATAAAGAAAAGCCTGGGGAGGAATTGCCCGTGGTTTCTGCTGGCACAAAACCCATTCTGACGGTAGGGGAAGCCTTAAAGCGCCCCCTCTTTGCTCATGCCCGGGTGGCGGCGGGCAGCCGGGGGTTAGCCCGCCCCATCCGCTGGGTCCACGTCCTGGAAGCAGCGGATAATGCCTCTTTTCTCAAGGGAGGCGAACTGATTCTGTCTACGGGAGTGGGTTTCAGCCGGGAAACCCAAAGGCATCTCCTCTACCTGGAAGAAGTCATCCGGCGCAAAGCTGCCGGCCTGTGCATAGAACTGGGAAGCTACATACCCCATATCCCTCCCGATATGGCAGAACTGGCCAACCATCACGGCTTTCCCCTCATTGCCTTTCACAAAAAAGTCCACTTTGTGGACATTACCATGGATTTGCACGAGCACCTGATTAACCTGCACAACAAAGCCCTCAGGCAGCTGGAGGATTATTCCCGCAACCTGCAGAAACTGACCTTAAAAACCCAAAGCCTGCCCCGGATCCTTCTCCAATTCCAGAACCTGACCCATTCTCAGGCTTTCCTGTACTCCCTGGACCAAAACTCTCTTTACGCCCCCAACATGCCCCAAACGGT
>SLHK01000119.1 GCA_007136165.1 Syntrophomonadaceae bacterium | reverse complement strand
CAATGTTGAGCCTCCGCTTCATACCTCCGGAAAACTTGCTGATTTTACCCTCTCCCCGCTCCTCCAGGCCCACCATTTTGAGAGCATCGTTAACGGCCCTATCCAGATCCCGGGAGGGGATTCCGTTAATAGTCCCCCAGAAGCGAAGGTTGGCTTTTGCCGAGAGGGTGGGGTACAGGGCCGGTTCCTGGGGCACGATGCCGATCAAACTCTTGGCCCGGGCTCCGTCCCTGCCTATGTCCCATCCGCCCACCAGGGCTTTCCCACCGTTGGGCTTCAACAGACCGCAGACCATGGAAAGGGTGGTGGATTTCCCCGCACCGTTTGGTCCCAAGAGCCCGAAGACTTCTCCTTTCTTGACGGTGAAGCTGACATCCTTGACAGCTTCCCGGGAACCATAAGATTTCTTTAAACCTTTTACTTCCAGTAAACTCATTATTTGCACCTCCATTTTTTTAAATCAGTCCGCCGGGTTCCTCTTGTAAATCCTCAACCTGGAGAGCATCCCTTCCTTCCCCTATTCCCCACAGGTAAAAAGCCTCTCCCGCATTCATGAGGAAATTTAGAATTGTCTCATTGGAGTTGCAGCCAAAGGAGCCGGAATTCACCAGCATAGCCAGGCCGTGGGTAAAAATCCAGGTGTGCTGAATCAGTTCCTCCAGCCCCGATTCCTGCATTTTCATGAGGGCAGTGCCCTGAGGGCTATCCTCGCCGAAGTCGGCAAAAAATGTTTCCTTCATGCCTGTTAAATGCTCCGTCTTAACTTCTGCGGGCTTTTCAAGGTAAAGGAAACGGAACAGGTTCTTTTCATCCCGGGCAAAGGTCACATAACCAAAGGCCAGGTTCAAAAGGGGGTGCTCCGTGTACCGGCGCCGCTGGTATTCCTTCATGAGGCTGCGGGCTTTTTCCCGCAGTTCCTCTTCCAGCTCTTCAATGGAGCTGACATGGGAGTAGATGGGCATGGTGGATGACCCCAGTTTTTTGGCGATGGCCCGGGCGGAAACACCCTCCCACCCCTTTTCCCGGACCAGTTCCAGGGCAGCAGCAAGGATTTGGGGAAAGGAATAAACACTCGGTTGTATCATGCAGTTCACCTCCTTATAACCAGGGTTAATTTATAACTTTTGTTTTATTGTATAACTTTAGTATTACTTTATAACTTTTGTTATACCTTAGAACTAATGTTATTATAAATAACGCTTGTTATTTTGTCAAGGGGGTTTTTCGTAAGGGCCCGCCTTTTTCTCCAAAGGCCGGCCCTCGCCTTAACCCCCGTAGAATAAGGAAGAATCACCCCTTGTGGGGGTGATTCTTCCCTTCAAGTACCCATCTGTTAAATATTCTTAAAGGTTGTTAAAGCTTCCCTTCTCCCCACCGGGCAGGGGATATTTCGCCATTCCGTCCTCATGGTTGTCGAAGCCGCTATTATAGGTCCAGCCCTCGGGACTAATGCCGCAGCCATTTGAGAATTTCCCGGGGGGTTGCATTTTTTCCGTACATCAGGATGCCCGTTTTGAAGATCTTGCCGGCCAATTTCATAACCACCCAGGTGGAAATAATTAGGATTGCGGCCGGAGCCAGGATGCCTGCTATTGACAGGGATTTTGACAGGGCCAGCCGCAGCAGCATAATGCCCGCTGTTGTCAGGGGGAAATAGGAGCCTACCACGGCCACGATACCGTTGGGGTTTTGGATGACGGGGGCCGCCAGGATCAAGGGCAGCATGGGAAGCATAAAAACTATCCCCTGAAAATTCCCGGCGGTATACAGGTCATCAATGGTGGCCCCCACACTGACCAGGAGGCCCGAGTACAGCAGGTAACCCCCCAGGGCAAAGAATATCATGATGGGCAGGTTTGCTGTTAATAAGTACTGATGCACCGGAATTTTAAAGGCCAGATTGATGGATACCAGGGCCACCAGTACCCAGACGGCCACCTGCATCAAGCCCAGGGCAAAGTAGCCGATGATCTTCCCCTGCATAAGGCTGGAGGCAGTGGTGGTGGACAGGAGAACTTCAACAATGCGGTCTTTTTTCTCCGCCATGGCACTCTGCATGGTGGCCATTCCCGTTAAGAAGACGGCAAATATCATCAGGCCGGCAAAGACAACAGGCGTAAATCGCTGCCAGTGGTCATCGGCATAAGTGAGGCTGACGATCTGAATGGAAAAGCCTGCAACGGCCCTCTCAACCCCGTCGGGAGAAAGCCCCATATTAGACAAAAGTTGTTTCTGCAGGAGAAATTCCAGGGCCCCGGACAATTCCGACAGTTCGGGGAAACCTTCCCCGCCCGTGTAAATGACAACCTGACCGGTATCCAGTATCCCGGGGCTCATCACCGTAAAACCGCTGTCCTGCTCTTCCTTTACTTTTTCCTGAAGCTGTTCCAGGTCCCCTTCATAGAGGATAAGCTCCACATTGTCCAGGGCTATTTCCCGGCTTAAGGCCTCAGAGATACCCATGTGGTCCACCACATACAGGGAAAAAACCTTGTTGGCTTCCAGGCGCAGCAGCAGCTGGGGGACACCGACAAAAAGAAGCATAATTACAGGAGTGAGGACGATGGAGAGCAAAAAGGACTTGTTTTTCAGCATTTTTTTAATCTCCCAGGACGCCACTGTCAAGCTATCCTTCATTTGCCCCACCTCCCGCCGTTACATCCAAAAAAATATCGTGAAGGGATATTCTATCCACGTGCAGTTCCTGTACTTTGAGCTCCCCGGGCAGTTCCCTGAGGAGCTGCATGGGAGACGCATCCTTTTCCATGAATATAACCACCCTGTTCCTCTCTTTTTCCACCCTCTTGACAGACTGCAGGGCAGCAAGGTTGATACCCCGGTTATCACCCACTATCTCGCATTTAAAGTCGGCAAACTGCTCCTTTATATCCTGCAGATTCCCGTAGAGGACGCCTTTACCCTTGTTGATAAAAAAGATGCGGTCACAAACCTCCTCCACCAGGTTCATCTGGTGGGCCGAAAGCAAAACCGCCGTCCCCTGGCGGCTCAGGGCCAGGACTTCTTCCAGGAAGATGTCCTGGCTGACGGGATCCAGCCCTGAAAAGGGTTCATCGAGAATAAGGAGCTTGGGTTCGTGCAAAACAGCACAGATAAACTGCACCTTTTGCGCCATCCCCTTGGACAGTTCTTCCACTTTTCTCTTCTCCTGTCCCTCCAGGTGGAACCTTTCCAGGTAATGCAGGGCTCTCTCCCGGGCTTTATGGGCAGGGTACCGCCGCAAGCTTGCCAGGTACATAAAGATGTCCATTACCGGCACATCCTTGAAAAGGCCCCGTTCCTCCGGCAGGTAGCTGGTTTCCCTGACAAGGCCCTTATGGCCGGTAAAGAACCCCACCTTACCTGAATCCGGCTGAATGATGCCCATAATACAGCGGATTATGGTGGTCTTACCCGCCCCGTTGGGGCCCAGGAGCCCCATAACTTCCCCTTCCCGCACAGAAAAGCTTACATGGTCCACCACCCGGTTTTTGCCAAAGTCCTTGCACACATTTTCCACCTGTAAAAGCTCTTTCATATTTCCCTCCGCTGTCATTTCGGATATTCTTTTAGATTCCTTGGGCATTACCTGCACAACTGATTAATAGCCTCGAGAAGTTCCCCGGCCGCTTTTTCCCTCTCCCCGGCCAGGCTGGATGGACAAAAATGCCCATATCCTGCACACATCTTGTTTATAAATTTTCTAAATCCCGGCTTTTTTAGGCTTTACTTAATCTCTTTTGTAAAGACCATCGGGATATATCTCATACCATTCATAACTTGTTCTGTATTTGTATTAATAAAACCT
>SLHK01000155.1 GCA_007136165.1 Syntrophomonadaceae bacterium | reverse complement strand
GGAGCGCTGTTTTTCTTCCTCATGTTTTTGATCAGCATGAGGGCAGGAGGTGAGAAGCTCTCTGTAGATAGAACTGCATGACCGGAGCTTCGGGCCTTTTAGAGCCGCTGATTAATCATAGCTTTTCTTAACCCGGTGTTATCGTCCCTTGCATGAAAGCTTCAAATATCCAAAGATTGACTTGACATGCCTTGGGTATCCAGGTACAGAAGACAACATAATCTTTGCTGAGGAAGTGCCGTATTAAGCTATTTTCCTAGCTGCTTCCCGGGCAGTGAACGGAAGACTTTCAGCAAGCCTTTAACCCGTCTTCCGTTGAGAATGAGGATTAGCCCGTCCACCATGCCCAGGGTGAGCATACCGCCGCTGGAGGTGGCCACGCTTCTCAGGGGTAACTGGGGGAGCATCTTCTCCAGCATATTTTTGGTTACCTCCCTTCGGCTGTCCTTATCTTCCCCCACGGTTTCGGGGATGGCCCGTTTATAGATCTCCCGGTATAAGATCTTTCCCGGAAAGGTATCCTTGATATCTCCCAGGGTGGAGTTCCGGGTGAATCCCCCCTGTACCGCCCCTTTGTCCGGAAGAGGCCTGCCGTAGACTGCGGCAAACTGCTCGCCGGGTATTTGCATGTCTTCTCCGGGGAGGTGGTAGTAATAAGGGGCAGTCCGGCGGTAATCCGGCACCTCCCCTTCTTCACCGGGCAGGTCAACTATTACCCTTTCCCGCAGACGGATGTCCCTGCTGGAGGCTCCCACCAAAATGTGGTAGGGGCCGTTTTCAATATGCCAGTCCGCCACAACAGCATTGTAGTAGGCGAAAGACCTCTCATCCAGCATGAATTCTACTTTTTTCTCCTCCCCCGGATTCAATGCCACCTTGGCAAAGCCCTTTAGTTCCCTGGCAGCTTTAAATATTTTTGACGGAGGAGGCTCTACATAGAGTTGAACTACTTCCGCACCGGGTATTTCCCCCGTATTTTTTACTTTTACCGACACCTTTAATTGGCCAAAATCATTTACCCCTGCCCGGGAAAGGATCATGTCCGAGTAGGCGAACCTGGTATAGCTGAGGCCGTGGCCGAAGGGGAAGAGAACCTCTTTGCCGGCCGTATCAAAATAACGGTAGCCCACAAAAATGCTCTCCCGGTATTCTACCGTCCGGGGGCCTTCCGGAAAATACGCGGAAGACAAACAGTCCCTTAGCCGACGGGGATAGGTTTCCGCCAGTTTTCCCGACGGGTTAGTTTTTCCCAGGAGTAGGTCCGCTGCCGCCCTTCCTCCCCCCTGGCCCGGCAGGTACATGTTCAATATCCCTTTGACTTGATTGACCCAGGGCATTTCAACAGGGGCCCCGCCCCAGAGGACCACCACTATGTTTGCGTTAACTTTTGCAATGCGTTCAATCAGGATATTCTGGTTATGGGGGAGCCGCATGTGCTCCCGGTCAAAGCCTTCGGACTCGTAAGTATCCGGGAGGCCGGCGAAGAAGGCGATGGTACCGGATTCTGCAGCTATTTTTAATGCTTCTCCCATCAGTTCCTCGTCAGGGTTATTCCTCTTCAGGTCATATCCCGGGGCAAAACGAAATTCCAGCCCCTGCCCTTTCAGGTGTTCCAGGGCAGTGTCAACCCTGGTGGGGTTAATCAGGGAGCTGCCGCTGCCCTGGTAGCGGGGGTTTGCCGCCAGCTCGCCGATAACGCCCAATCTGCCCGGGGGTTTCAACGGGAGTATGCTGTCTTCATTCTTTAAAAGTACCGCTGACCGGGCCGAGGCGTACCGGGCCAGGTCGTGGTGGGCCTCCAGGTCGCAGCGGTAATCTTCCTGCATATTACGGGCACTTTTCTCGATGAGCCCGAGGATCCTTTCCACGGCGGCATCCAGCACCGCTATATCCAGGCTCCCGCTTTTAACCCCTTCCACTATGGACCTGTCGTTATCCAGGCCTCCGCCGGGCATTTCCAATTCCTGCCCTGCCTGTAAACCTTCTACCCGGTCGTTGCAGGCGCCCCAGTCGGTAACCACCAGGCCCTCGTGCCCCCATTCCTCTTTCAATATTTCCGTCAGCAGCTGCCTGTGTTCGCTGCAGTAGGTGCCGTTCAATTTGTTGTAGGCGGCCATGACCGTCCACGGTTTTGCCTTCTTGACCGCTTTTTCAAAGGCAGGGAGATATATTTCTCTGAGGGCTCGTTCATCGACTACGGCATCTACAGTCATGCGCAGGTGTTCCTGGTTGTTTGCCGCAAAATGCTTCAGGGATGTTCCCACCCCTTGTGACTGAACCCCTTCAATAAAGGCTGCTGCCAGCTCCCCGGCAAGAAAGGGGTCTTCGGAATAGTATTCAAAATTTCGCCCGCAGAGGGGGGAGCGCTTGATGTTGACCCCCGGCGCCAGAAGGACCGAGACCTTTTCCTGCAGGCACTCCCGGGCGATGGCGGCACCGACTTCGGCCAGCAGGCTGCGGTCCCAGGATGCGGCCAGGGCACCGGCGGTCGGGAAGCAGGTGGCGGGAACGCTGTCGGCAAGCCCCAGATTGTCACCCCCCTCCTGCTGCTTTCTCAGGCCGTGGGGGCCGTCGGACACAGTTATGGCCGGAATTTTCAGCCTTTCTAAAGCCTTTGTGCGCCACATATCTTTTCCCGAGCATAAGCCTGCCTTCTCCTCAAGGCTCATTTGAGCCAAAATCTCTTTAACCTTCATACTCCTCGCCTCCTTCCGGGAACCCAACGGCTCAAATCTGTCTCTCAGGTTTCCTGTTTTCACATATCAAGGTCCTGCTCTATAATTATTTTCTCCCACGTCTTTATAACTCCTTTGCGGAAATATATTTAATAAAAAAATGTCCAGTCCATGAGAGGAACTGGTGGACTTTCCGTGAGCCTTTGGCTTTCCAAGCAGCAAGAACGAACCGCCCCCGTTTGCTACCCTTTGCCACCCTTTATCCCTTACAGGGAAAACCTTGGTTAACACCGGGTTTATGGCATGGTATAATAAGTCAGGGAAGAGCACTGATTTTTGTACTTTAGTTGGATCAAGGATATTTGGGGAGGGGGGTTTTATGAATAGAGGCTTGGTTAAGAAAAGGCGGGCGCCCGGGTTGTGGCTGCAAGAAGTTCCCATGCCTGAAGTGGGGAAAAACGATGTTCTCATAAAAATCAAAAAGACCTCTATATGTGGGACTGATGTTCATATCTATAAATGGGATGAGTGGTCGGAAAGAACCATCCCCGTACCCATGATCATTGGGCACGAATTCGTGGGGGAAGTGGTGGCTTTCGGTGATAATGTGCATGATGTGGCCGTTGGTGAAGTTGTCTCGGGGGAAGGCCATATCGTCTGCGGCCGCTGCCGGAACTGCCTGGCGGGGCGGCGGCATCTCTGCATGAAAACCAGCGGGGTGGGCGTGAACCGGCCCGGTTCCTTTGCCAATTATTTATCCATTCCCGTGACCAATGTCTGGCACTGTGACCCCAGCATTCCCCTGGATATCTTATGCTGTTTTGACCCCTTCGGCAATGCCGTCCACACGGCCCTAAGCTTTAAGGTCCTGGGAGAGGACGTGCTCATCACGGGAGCAGGGCCCATAGGGGTCATGGCCGCAGCAGTGGCAAAGCATGCGGGAGCCCGATATGTGGTGGTGACTGATGTGAACGATTACCGCCTGGAGTTGGCCCGCAAAATGGGGGCTACCCGGGCAATAAACATCAACGATACCGCTTTGGAGCAGGTTTTTCAAGACCTGGGCATGAAGGAAGGATTTGATGTGGGTTTGGAAATGTCGGGCAACGCTTCGGCTTTCCGGTCCATGATTGATAT
>SLHK01000166.1 GCA_007136165.1 Syntrophomonadaceae bacterium | reverse complement strand
GGTACCGAGGCCCCCTTTACCCCCATAGCCGTGGCGGGCTTTTGCGCCGCCAAGGCTTTATCCACCCGAAACCACGAGCCGGAGAAGGCTTCCCGCCCCTTCGACGGGCAGCGGGACGGCTTTATCATGGGGGAAGGTTCGGGCATCGTGGTCCTGGAGGAGTGGGAACACGCCCGGCGCCGGGGAGCCCGTATCTACGGGGAGCTGGCAGGGTACGGCCTGACGGGGGATGCCTACCACGTGACGGCCCCCGACCCCGAGGGGAGCGGAGCCGTCCGCTGTATGCGCATGGCGCTCAAGGATGCAGGAGTTAAGCCCGAGGAGGTGGGCTATATAAACGCCCACGGGACCTCCACCCAGTACAATGATAAAATAGAAACGGCGGCCATCAAGGAAGTCTTTGGAGAGTATGCCTATAAGGTTCCCGTAAGTTCCACCAAGTCCATGACGGGCCACCTCCTGGGAGCGGCGGGAGGGGTGGAGCTGGTGGCCGCCCTTTTGTGCATGAAAGAGGGAATTGTCCACCCCACCATAAACTATGAGGATCCGGACCCCGAGTGCGACCTGGACTACGTGCCAAACCGCCCCCGGCCCCATGCCTTTGACTACGCCTTGAGCAATTCCTTCGGTTTTGGCGGGACCAACGCCTGCCTTTTGGTGAAAAGGGCGGAAGGGAGCCGGTAAAAGGATGAAGGATGTGGATGCCCTCCTGGAAAAACTGCAGCTGAAGGCAGGGGAGAAAAACCTGGTACGCCAGGCCCTGACCCATTCATCTTATACGGCCTGCCCCAGGCAGGGGAGGAGCCCTGCCCACAATGAGCGGCTGGAATACCTGGGAGACGCCGTCCTGGAGCTGGCCGTAAGCGACTATTTGTACCATAAATTCCCCCAGGTGCCGGAGGGGAAGCTGACCCGGCTGCGGGCCAACCTGGTTCGGGAGAGCACCCTGGTGGGGGTGGCGGGAGAACTGGGTCTAAGGGAGCACCTGGCCCTGGGGAAAGGCACCGAGGCCATCCCCTCCATCCTGGCCGACGCCCTGGAAGCCCTGGTAGGGGCCCTCTTCATCAGCCGGGGCTACGGGGGTGCCAGGGAGCTGGTCTACCGCTGGTTTGCCCCAGCCTTTGCCGATATTGAGCAGGGCCTCCTGGTGCCCGACTACAAAACCTTCATGCAGGAATACGCCCAGGAAAAGTACGCCACCACCCCCGGGTACCGCATCCTGTCTGAGGAGGGGCCGGACCACGATAAAACTTTCACGGCGGAGTTTGTCCTGGGGGAGGAGGTGCGGACCACGGGTTCGGGGAAGAGCAAAAAAGAAGCGGAACAGGAGGCGGCCAGGGAAGCCTATAAACTGCTTATGGGGAAATGATAGGGCGTTCCAGCCTTCGCGGCATAATAAATAAAATTTAAATAATTTCTTGGAGCGGCAGGATTATTTTTCCTCAAACAGAATTATATAATCGACAAACTAAATAGGTTGTGCTCCTGTAAAACCGTTAAAGCAGGATTAATCCAGCAGTTTAGATGACCTTAAGGAGGAGCAAACATGGAAGTATTACGGGTTTCTGCCAAGTCTATTCCCAAGTCGGTAGCTGGAGCCATAGCCGCTGTGGTCAGGGATCAGGGAAAGGTAGAGGTTCAGGCGGTAGGTGCGGGGGCAGTCAACCAGGCCATCAAAGCCATTGCCATCGCCCGGGGGTTTGTGGCCCCCAACGGTATTGACCTGGTGGCCATCCCCGGATTTTCCGAGATCGAGATAGGCGGTGAGGAGAGGACAGCCATCAAGATTCTTGTAGATCGCAGATGACGAATCTGCCTGCTTGTCAAGGCAAGCAGGCATTTTATTGGTGGTGTATAAATTTGTACCTGAAGAGAATAGAACTTTTGGGGTTTAAATCCTTTGGGCAGAAAACAGAGATGGATTTTCAACAAGGCATTACCGCCATCGTGGGCCCCAACGGGTGCGGTAAGAGCAATATTGTGGACTCCTTCCGCTGGGCCCTGGGGGAGCAGAGCATCAAATCCCTGCGGGGCGCCAAAATGGAGGATGTCATTTTCAACGGTACTTCGGTGCGCAAGCCCTTGAGCGTGGCCGAAGTATCGCTTACGTTTGATAACCAGGACGGCTTCATCAATATAGATTTTCAGGAGGTCACCGTGGCCCGGCGGATTTACCGGTCGGGGGAGAGTGAGTATTTGATCAATAAGCGGCCCTGCCGGCTCAGGGATATCCAGGACCTCTTCGTGGACACAGGCATCGGGAAAGAGGCTTACTCCATCATCAGCCAGGGGAAAATCGATATCCTTTTAAGCACCCGCCCGGAAGACAGGCGCAGCGTTTTCGAAGAGGCGGCGGGCATTTTCAAGTACAAGAACCGCAAAAGGGAGGCGGAGCGGCGCCTCAAGGAGACGGAAGACAACATCCTGCGGATCGGCGATGTGGTGGCGGAACTGGAGGTCCAGATTGCCCCTTTGGAGGAGCAGGCGAAGGTGGCCCGGGAATACCTGAGGCTTAAGAAACACCTGGACAGGCTCATCACCTCCCTCCTCTTCGCCGATGCCACCACCCTTAAAAACCGGCTCCGCCGCCTGACGGAGGGCCTGAAGAACTGTCACGGGAAAATCGAGGACCAGGCCCGCATCATGACCCGGGAGGAAAGCCGCCTGACTGCGGAGCGCTGGGAACTGGAAAAGAAGACGGAAACCGTCCAGGAGCTGCAGAAGAAGCTCTCCGGCGTCAATGAAGAGCGGGAGCGGGCCCGGGGCCAGAGGGAACTGGTGAAAGAAAAACTGAATGCCCTGGCGGGGCAGCTGAAGAAGAACAAAGAAGAAGAGGCGGAGGTTAGAGAGGAACTCGGGGGGGCGGCGGCCCTGGCCGGGGAGCTGAAAAAACGGGAGGCCCTCCTGAGAGAGGAGCTGGCCGCCTTTAACAGGGACCTGGAAGGCCTGGCATCGGAGTATCAGGCGGAGGAAAAAGCAGCGGGGGGCCAGGAGGCGGCGTCTCTGGAGGCGCTGAAGGACCGGCTCCAGGGTGGGCAGCGGCACCTGGAAAAAGAGATTTCCGCCCTGGAGGTAAAAAAATCCTTCCTCCAGGACCGCATGAGGCTCTTGAAGGAAGAGTCCGAATCCCTGGTTCTGGAAAAATACAAGGTAAACAACGACCTTTCCCTGCAGGAAGTGGAACTGGAAGGCCTGAGGAAAGAAGCCGGCAGGCTGGATGGGCATTTGGCGGAAGCGGCCCGGAAACGTCTGGAGCTGGGGGAAAGGGCGGAAGCCGGGGAGAGGGAACTGGCCGGGCTGCGGGAAGAGGCCCGGGGGCTCAGGGAAAAGATTATGGTTTTGCAGGAGCTGGAGTCCACCTTTGCCGGCTACTATCAGGGTGTGAGGAACCTGCTCCAGGGGAAAAAGACGGGCAGTCCCCAGTGCCGGGGGATTCACGGGCCGGTGGCGGACTTGATCCAGGTTAAAGAAGAACACCGGACGGCGGTGGAGACGGCCCTGGCGGCCAGCCTCCAGGACCTGGTCATGGAGGACGAGAAGAGCACGGCGGAAGCCATCGAATATTTAAAGAAAAACCGCCTGGGGCGGGCCACCTTTTTGCCCCTGACGGTTATTAAAGGCAGGCTCCTGGAAAAGGACAGGCTTCCCCGGGGGATTCTGGGCCTGGCGGTGGAGCTGGTCCGCTGTGAGCCCGGATACCGGCAGGTGATGGATTTCCTCCTGGGCAGGACCCTGGTGTGCCGGGACCTCAAGTCGGCCCAGGAGGCCGCCCGGGAGGCGGGTTTCCGCTACAAGGTGGTCACCCTGCAGGG
>SLHK01000147.1 GCA_007136165.1 Syntrophomonadaceae bacterium | reverse complement strand
CCGAAGATGCCGGGGAGGCGGAAACCGGGGAGGCCCCTCAGGCCGAGGATGCTGAAGAGGCGGGAGCCCTGATCCTGGGGGAAGCAGGCTGGCACCAGGGGGTTTTGGGGATTGTGGCCTCCCGTTTAAGCGAGCTCTACTGGAAACCCGTCATCCTCCTGTCCCTGGACGGGCAGGGGCTGGCCACCGGCTCGGGAAGGAGTATACCGGGTTTTAACCTGGTGGAGGCCCTGGAAGAGGCTTCGCCCCTGCTGGAGCGCTTCGGCGGCCACGAACAGGCGGCGGGCCTCACCTTAAAAGAGGACATGATTCCCCTTCTTAGGGAAAAAATAAATGATCTGGCCAAACAAAGCCTTAAAGACGCCAATAAAGAAAAGAAAATTATTTTGGACTGCCAGGTGCAGGGGGAAGAGGTAACCCTTTCCCTGGCCGAGGAACTCTCCCTCCTGGCCCCTTTCGGGTATGGGAATCCCCAGCCCCTTCTGGGAGGGGGTTTTCGGGTCCTGGAAAAGCGCCGGGTGGGAAAAAACGGCAACCATTTGAAGCTCCTGGTGGAGGACAAGAGCAGGGCCAGGTTTCCCGCCCTTTATTTCCGCAACGGCAGCCGGGGGGACGCTCCCCTGCACTCCCGGCAGGTGGAACTGGCTTTTTACCCCGAGGCTTCCACATGGAGGGGCAAAAGGGAACTCTCCCTCCTGGTCAGGCAGTGGTCCTTTGACGATACCCATGCCCGGGGGCCCCTTTCCCTGGTGGACCACAGGGGCAGCAAGAAAAAACCCTACCTGGAGGAATTGCTTAATTGCAGCCCGGGGAATATTATGGTATATGTAAATACCCGCCAGGAAGAAAAGGCCCTGGCCCCTCTGGTAAAAGGGGGAAAAGCCCTTCTTCTGCACCAGGGAAGGGGGCATGCAGGCGGGGGGCCGGGGGGGGAATTACACCTGGTGCTGTGGTCCCTCCCCTTAAGGGAAGAGGAACTGCTGCTTCTCCTAAAGGACCTGCCGGCCCTGAAGCGCCTGCACGTGCACCTTCTCTACGGGGAAAAGGAGTACCGGCAGAACGGGCTGCTTCTCAAGGCGTCCCTGCCGGGGAAGGAAATCTTTTTGGAGCTGCAGGCCGCCCTGGAAGAGTCCCGGGCTTCTTTACCGCCGGCGGGGAAGCTGAAAAGGCACCTGGAGGCGAAGCTGAACTTTCCCGTAACCCGTTTTCTGGTTGATAGAGCTCTGGCCATCCTGGCAGAAGCCCGGGAGCCGCAAGCCGGCGGGGAGGGGGGACTGCCCCGGGAGCCGGCAGGTATCCGGGAATACCTGCGGCAGAGGTCTTCCCTGTACAGGGAAGACAGTGCAACCCTGGAAAAATCCACAACCTTTCAGGAATACATGCTGACGGCGGCCAAGGAAGAATTGGGGGCCTACTTTTTCCAGGGGTGGCCCGGGGCCCAGGGAAGGGAATTTTAAGGGGTTTTTAAGGATAAGGGCCCGAGGGGCACTAAGAGGAGCCCGGGAAGGGCCTGAGGGGGTGGCAGGATGCAACTTTCCGAAGTTAAAGAGAAAATGACCCATATAAGATCCAAAGATGACCTGGCCCTGCTGGATGCTGCCTATGACCTGGCCCGCAAGGCCCACGGCAGTCAGCAGCGGGTATCGGGAGAATCCTTTATCAGCCATCCCCTGGGAGTGGCTTTAATCCTGACGGAACTGGAGTTGGACATCGTTACCATCGTGGCCTCCATCCTTCATGATGTGGTGGAGGACACGGATATCAGCCTGGAGGAAATCCGGGCCACCTTCGGAAACGAGGTGGCTCTCCTGGTGGACGGCGTGACCAAGCTGAGCCGGCTGGAGTTTCATACCAAGGAGGAACAGCAGGCGGAAAACCTGCGAAAAATGTTTTTGGCCATGGCCAAGGACATCCGGGTAATTCTGATAAAGCTGGCGGACCGCACCCACAACATGCGGACCCTGGAACACCTTCCCAAGGAAAAGCAGCAGGAAATTGCCCGGGAGACCCTGGAAATTTACGCCCCCCTGGCTCACCGGCTGGGGATTTACAAGATAAAAAGTGAACTGGAAGACCTGGCCTTCCGGTTTTTAAACCGGCGGCAGTACTACTACCTGGCGGAAAAGCTGGCCAAAAAGAAGCAGGAGCGGGATGAGTTTATCAGCAACGTCAAGGGAATTCTCTCAGAAAAACTGGAGGAGGCGGGGGTGAAAGCGGATATCCAGGGGCGGTCCAAGAACCTCTACAGCATCTACGGCAAGATGCGGGAACAGGGGAAGGACATCCATGAAATCTATGACCTGATGGCCGTGCGCATCCTGGTGGACTCGGTGAAGGATTGCTACGGCTCCCTGGGCATCGTCCACACCCTCTGGAAGCCCATCCCCTTTCGCTTCAAGGATTTTATTGCCATGCCCAAGCCCAACATGTACCAATCCCTGCACACCACCGTGGTCATCGGCAAAAACGAACTTCTGGAGGTCCAGATTCGCACCTGGGAAATGCACCGGACGGCGGAATACGGCATTGCGGCCCACTGGAAGTACAAGGAGAAGGTAAAAGACCGGGAGGAATTTAACGAGAAACTCTCCTGGCTGCGTCAACTTCTGGAGTGGTCCCAGGACTTTGGCGATGCCCACGAGCTCATGGAACACTTGAAGATAGACCTCTTCACCGACGATGTATTTGTCTTTACCCCCAAGGGGGATGTTATTGACCTGCCCGCCGGCGCCATCCCCCTGGACTTTGCCTACCGCATTCATACAGACATCGGCCACCGCTGTGTGGGAGCCAAGGTAAACGGCCGGCTGGTGACTTTGGACTACGAGTTAAAAACGGGAGATATCGTGGAAGTTTTATCCTCAAAGCAGAGCTCCCCCAGCCGGGATTGGCTGAAGACGGTAAAAACCTCCCAGGCCAAAAGCAAGATCCGCAGCTGGTTTAAAAAAGAAAAAAGGGAGGAGAATATCCTCAAAGGGAAAGAAATCCTGGAACGGGAGCTGAAGAAGTTAAACATTGAGCCTCACCTGGTCTTGAAAGAGAGCCTGCTCCTGGAAATCGGCAAGCGGTTCAACCTTTTAACGGAGGAAGATGTATACGCCGCTGTGGGTTACGGCGGTGTTTCCAGCCAGCAGGTCATATCCAAGATGAAAGATGAGCTTAAAAAAGTCCTCCCGGCAGAGAAGCTTCCAGCCACCGTTCACACGGCGGAGCTGAAACCCCTGCCGAAAAAGGCCACCGAGGGCGTTAAGGTTGACGGAATTTCCAACCTGCTGATCCGTTTTGCCAAATGCTGCAGCCCCGTTCCCGGGGACGATATTGTGGGGTTTATAACCCGGGGCAGGGGTGTTTCCATACACCGGCGGGACTGCATGAATCTGCAGAACAAGGTAAAAGAATCGTCGGAATCGGGGAAGGGGGACCGCCTCCTGGATGTGTCCTGGGAGGACAGCGAAACGGGCTCCTATCCCGTGGACATTGAAATCATGGGCATAGACCGCCCCAATTTGCTTATGGAAATCATGAACGTCATTTCCGATAGAAAGGTAAATATAACGGCGGTAAACGGCAGGACCAACAAAGACAAGACCGTCACTTTGCACCTGACAGTGGTCATCAAAGACTTAAACCACCTGGAGCTGGTCATAAACGGCCTGAACCGGGTCAAAGATATTTTTTCTGTTCGCAGGCACCTGCAGCAGTAAGAAAGGAGGGGTATGATTGCGGGCCCTATTGCAGCGGAGCCGGAGAAGCCGGGTCCTGGTGGAGGGCCGGGTTGCGGGAGAAATCCCCCGGGGCCTGGTGGTCTTTCTGGGAGTGGGCCAGGGGGATG
>SLHK01000094.1 GCA_007136165.1 Syntrophomonadaceae bacterium | reverse complement strand
TCATTCCTTACTGTACAGGCATTTCTTGCAGATTCCCTTGAAATAAACATGTTTCTCCGTGACAGCAAAATCCCCGATCCCCTTGGTTTCCAAGCCGTCGTCATTGATGGTAAAATCATATACAGAACCGCACGTTTCGCATTTAAAGTGGCCGTGGTTGGTAGTATCGGCATCATAACGGGTCTCATTTTCCTCGATGGTGACCACCCGGGCCAAATTATGGCGGACAAAAAGATCCAGGGTATTATAAACCGTGGTTTTGGACAGGGTAGGTATTTCCTTAACCAGATTTTGATAAATGTCCTCCACGGTGGGATGTACCGGATGCTCCATGAGATACTCCATGATTCTAATCCGGGCATAGGACGGTCTAATATTGTTCCTTTTAAGCCGCTCCGCAGTTTCACTCACCCTATATGCCCTCCAATCTTGGATTTATTATAAATGTGTACTCTTTACATTTTATATCATACCACCCGCTTTTTTGCCTGTCAATAAATCCATCGGAAAACATATGCCAAAAGAGGCAGCTAACTGCCGCCTCCCGGCTTTTTTGCATATTTTGATAATCCTTATGACGTAGCAAACAATTCTGCAGAAATAATTTTGTTGGCTTTTTCCATCACCTTGCTGAAGGATTCCTGGGCTGTAAAAAAGCGCTTCAGGGTTTCGTTACTCTGCGCTTTAGTCTGCAGTACTTTGAGCTGCTGTACTTCACTTTGGACCGGTTGGCCCTGGGCCTGGGCCTGCTGGATGCGCTGCTGGCTTTCTTCAATATCAGAAATAATTTTTTGCGCAGTGGGATCCAGCTTTATCCTGGCCTGGGCTGCATTCAAATCAACATACTCCTCCGTTTCCTTGATAGCCTGGGCAAAATCCTTGGCTGTTGTCTCTACACTAATGACTTTTCACCTCCTATGTATGTACTTCTCAAGTGCCTGTTTATATCCCTTTTTTTATTATTTTTTTTTCTAGCACGGGTTTAAAAGCAGTATCTTTCACAAAAACCCTCGCTACAGGGCGCAAATTTAGAAGTTTCTCCCCTTATTACATAAAAAAATCTGGTTTAACCTTATTTGGTGTCTTATTTTCCGGGAAATATTCTCCCGGGCCGGCTGTTCTCCCCCCACTTGTCTCTCGTGTTATGCAGATTATCTGTCTGGTCCCCATCTAGCCTCTCCCTTCACAGAAACCTTCTTTCTCGTGTTAGTATCCCTGGCAAAAAGCTTTTTAATCCTCTGATAGAAACAATGGCACACGAACAATCCTTTTGCATATACTATACCATGCTCAGCAAAGGAGGTATGGATTTTGAGCAATACAGTTAAAGGAGGTTGGCCTGTGACAGCGGAATGCCAAACCCATAAAAACCCCTCACATCACCCCTGCCCGGAACTGCCCGGTACGATACTGCGTATATTCTTTCCCCCCGGGACCGTTATAAACCTGTTGAATTTGCTGGAAGTATCATCTCCTGCAGGAATATGCATCATTGTACGAATCCCCTTACTGGCTGGAGCATCCGATATACCCCTAAATCTAAACAGCATCTTAGACTCCATCAAGAAAGCGGGCGGCCAGGTACAAGTGATCAGCGAGTAAAGAAACGGTGGTTTTTACCACCGTTACATAGGCCAAACCGTGCTCTGGCCATATACAAGGTTTTTTAAAATCCCGGATTTCCTTAATGTCAGTTTCAACACATTGGGATAAACTTTAGAACATGTTAAGACACGGGTTCACCATAGATGGGCGCTACCTTGGTCCAACCTTTGGCCTTCCCATACTTAAGAAACTTGTCAAACATATTTATTTCTTCTTTGAGAAGTTGCAGGAAAAGTTTCCGCAGGGCATCGTTTTTTATAGTTTCGACGGCCGCCCGCATATGCAGGTCGATGGATTCAACGATGCCGGTAAAGATATTGCTGTACATAAAACTGTCTTTAAGGGTTTCCGGGTCTATGGTTATCTCTATGCTGGAAGGCGGCCTTTCCGGTAAGGGCACGCCGTGGGTCAACATCTGTTGTTCCAGCAGCTTCGCCTGCCCCTTAAGGGTGGTCAACCCCCGCTCCAGAACCAGTTTTAAGTCGGGGTCATGAGCCACTCCCGAGAATAACTCCGTCATCTGAATTTGATCGTACCTCTGGGCCAGGTGATCCCACAGGTGAAAGGCTTCGGTGAGGGACAGGCTTTCTTTCCCTATGGGGCTGGCCATCTTGTAGGTGGGGGGGATATCCTCCCAACCTTTTTGCTTGCTGTATTTATAAAGGAGTTCAAAATTGCGTATGTGGGTGAGCATATCCTCGGCAAACAGCTTTCTCAGGCGGTCATTTGTAGTGGTGGAACGAACGGACCGGCTTATAGAAAAGAGTTCCGCCACCATATCCGCAAATATCTTCTTGTAAATGAATTTATCTGTTACCTGGTTGATGCTGGCATGAAATTTAACCTCCATGGGAGGTTTGTCGGGAACAGGAATCTTGAATTTTTTTCCTTCCCCTTCCATTGCCTGCATGTGCTTCTTTGTATCTCCCAAAAGGCGGTCCAGCAGCAGGCTGAAATCCCTGTCATGAGCCAGATTCCTATAGAATTGGAAGGTTTCCAGGCTGTTGTACCTTATTCGCAGCCAATTCCAGATATTATAAGCTTCCTGGATATCGAGCTGCTCCTTGCCGCCTCTGGCTCTTTTAAATAAGGATACGGGCATTTAAATTCTCCTTCTGCTTCGTACATGAGTTGCCCTTATTCTGCCCCTTAACAAAAAAAAATAGTACAACAGACTGCCGCCGCTGTACTCCTGCCTCAATTGAAAAGAACTCACAAACTCAAATTCATTACGTTTTTTAACATCTGGTTCAATTCTTAGTGCCGGTAACATAAAAAAGCTGCTTCTGCAAACACTAAATAAGATGCTAGTAGACTCTCTGATAAGGGTGATTACAGAATGGAAAGATTAACTGTTGGCTTCCTGTCCGGGTTGGCAGCAGGCGTTATTGTCGGTGTTATATCCTTAACTTTATACTTAACAGGCTTGTGTGAATTATGCCTTGTTGCTATCGGAGGCGGGATTTTTCAGAGTCACATTCTCCCAGAAACCGCAGGCCTGGGTTGGCTTATACTAGGCGTGATAGACCATTTGATTTTAAGTGCCTCCCTGGGTATAGCCATGGCTTTAATTCTTACCCGCTTTGGGGATAATTTGGCCATCTTGAAGGGCGCTTTTTTTGGCTCTGTTGTTTGGTATCTGTTGATTGGCATCTTTTCTCCCCTGTCCGGTTACCTGCCTGAAGCCCCCGATTTGGCCGCCCTTTTTATCCTCTTGGGATACCATGTGGCTTTTGGCGGTCTGGTGGCCTATTTAATAGTCAAATACAGCAAAACAAAAACAGCCGCTTAAAAAGAAGCAGAATCAATAGCTTTTTAATAATAAATCAACATCTGAATTCAAGGAGGTACTAGAAATTGGATAGGTTTTTCAGGGGTTTTACAGCGGGGGTGGCCGGTGGAATAGCAATGAACCTATGGACTATAATGGCAACTACTGTCCTGAACTGGGAAATTATTCGCTTCATCGATTGGGCCGGGATAATCGTCTTTGGAGACCTGCCCAGAAGCCATGCCGAAGGTTTGATATCACTGTTTTTACAGCTGGTCTGGGTAGGGGTGTTGGGAATTATTTTTGCCTTTCTCATCCCTCAGGTAACATCCCAGGCTTACCTTTTAAAAGGGTTAATTTACGGAATTGTAGCCGGTTTTATCATCTACGCTGTGCCTACCCTGTTTCAGCTGCCTTATATCGGGGAACACTCTTTGGCAACTGTTGTATCCAATCACACAGGGGGAGCAATATG
>SLHK01000135.1 GCA_007136165.1 Syntrophomonadaceae bacterium | reverse complement strand
ATCTCCTCCGACACATGCCTGACCAGGTCCCTTTCATCGACAATAAAGAGTTGTTTCCGTATAACACCGGTAACCAGAACGCCGCCTTCCCTGACTTCGCCCTGAAGGTTGGTAACGCTGGCGACAACGTCAAAGATTTTCGTGGCAACCATCGGCAGGGTTACAGTGGTGTCGATGATTTTTTTGACCTCGGTCTCACCGATGACCTTATCCACCTTAAGTAGCTGTTTTTCCACATCCAGCGGCAGTACTTTTGGCGGGTCTTCTTTGTGGCTCACACTTATCCCTCCTTCTACTGATATTCTCATTCTCATAATATGCTGGAAAGATAAATATGTGCGGGTTTAAGCCGCCAAAGGCCCGGTCCTTATCCCTTCGTAAAGCTTTCCCTTGTAACTTTTAAGTAAATAACGGAATAGATTAAACTAGAAGCCCAAGGAGGAGCTCATGAAGGAAACCGTCAGCCTCTGTCTTTTTTGCCGGGAAGAAAACGCATCCCTGATAAAAATAACCCTGAACAGCATGCTGAAATCACTACCCGGCCCCTGGTCAGAGGTTATTGTTATTGACCTTTTTTTTCAAAGGAAGGAAGATAGGGGGCTGCCCCCGGCCAGGTATTTGAGCCTTAAAGCACCCGATACAGATCCTGTTGCCTTTGCCGCCCGGCACAGCAAAAGCACCTGGCTGCTCCTTTTGGAAGCGGGAGAAGGGATAAGGGTCGAAGGCCGGTTCGACCGGCAGCAGCCTTCTTGTTTCGCCTATTATATTCCCGTGTCCGCGGAAGAAGAGGAGGGGTGGGAGCCCGGCTTTGCACCCAGGCTGCTGCACAGGGACGGCTACCTCAACCGGGGGGACGATCCCCTGGAAGCAGCTTTTCTCTGCAGGCCCTTTGCAATTTCCCGCAATTATCATTACACATCCTTCAGGCTGCCTCCCAACCTGCCGGCCCTTTCGGAAAGGGAACCCGGCTGCCACTACCTCCTGGGAGAAAAGGCCCGCCGCAAAGGTAACTATAAAAAGGCGGCGGAAATCTTCAGCAGGGCCTACCTGGCCGCCGTCGACCCCCGCCTCAAACGCTTCTTTGCCATTAAAAAAATGAGCTGTCTTTGCAGAATAGAACCGGGAGAGGAAGTCCTGAAGCAGTTGGCCAGGGCTGAGAAGCGGTTTTCCTGCCCCGTGGAGTTCCTATATTTAAAGGGGAATACCCTCACAGCCCTGAGGCGATACCGGGAAGCCTATCCCTGCTATGCCCAGGCGGCGGCCTCCCTGCGGTCAGTTTCCGAACCCCAACCCTGGGGGCCGGAAAACTTTGTGATTACCACGGCTAAAGCCTGGGTCCTGGCAGCACTGCAGCAGCGGGACAGAAGCCTGGAGGCCTGCGCTCATGCCTTGACCTGCTGTCCCGGTTATCTTCCGGCCCTCCGCCTGCTGGCAAAAGTTGCCTTCCAGCACTGCCCGGGCCCGGAAGGGGCCAGGTTGATTTACCGTCATGCCTCCCCCCTGCAGCAGAGCCGGTACGCCGCCATAGCCCGTATTTTTTTGGAAAACCGCCGCCTGACGGAAGCATTGACATGGATCAAATCCGGCTTGAAAGGGGCTCCGGAAAACCAGGAACTCCTCTACCTGCAGGCCTACTGGTACCTGAAAAAAGGGGAAGCCAACAAGTGCCTGGCTATTTTGAGAAAAATACCTGAAGACAGCTCATATTTTCGGGAAGCCTTTTCCATGCAGTGCCTTTGCCTCTGGCACCTGGGGGACTACCGGGGAGCCCTGGACCTGATCGATTCCGCCGCCGGCGAACCGGAGCTTAAAGAGGAAGGGGAGTTTTGCCGCTGCCTGCATTACCATATCCAACACAGGGCCAAGAACCCCGCCCTGCAGCCCTTCCTGCCGCCGCTTCGCAAGCATGACCCCCTTTACCTGAAGCTTCTGGATTTATCCCTTAACTTTTCTAACCGGGAGATTTTTCATATACTTATAGACCTGGCCAACTTAAGGGGCCAGGGCAAACTCAACTTGAAACTGGCCAAACTCCTGGCCGTAAACAAAGAAAGGGCACTGGCTGTTTCCTTCTTCAACAAAGCCCTGGAAAAAGAGATATATGACAGCGAGTCCTTCCTCTTTATGGGCACCATTGCCATGGATGAAGCCCTTTTCTATGAGGCCAGGGAGCTCTTTAGCCTGGCCCTGCAAAAATTCCCCCAGGACATCAACATCTATCTGGCTTTTACCCGCGCCCTCTTAAAGGAAGCAGCCCTCACCGTAAAGGAGGGGCTGGAAAGTAATCCCGACTCGGTCCTGGAGAAAGTTATGGCGGAAATCCAGGAAGCCTTAAGGGGCCTGGACTGTTTAGAACTGGATATTTAAAAGAGCTGCAATATGGGAAGCTTTGTTCATTATGGTCACCACTTCCGAACCGGCCATGAGAAGGCCTACGGCTCCGCCCTTTTCATTCAATACCAGTGAACCGCTGTCCCCCGGCTGGCCCATGACTTCCGTAATTAACTGGTCCTGCATGAGGACCCGGGAGTTTGCGGAAATTTGTACCCAAACGGAGGCATCCAGGACCTTTACCCGTCCGGAAGTGACGCCGGTAGTCCTGCCGCTTTTAAAAACCCTTTCCCCAATTCTGGCTTCTGCCATGCCCTTAACCCGCCCCAACCCCAGGACCTCATCCTTTACCTGGGCCGTATCCAGGGGGCGGGCCAAAGCCGCATCCAGCAGGTTGCCCTTCTCGTCTAACTTCACCAACTGCAGCCGGTACCCCCGCCGTTCCTGCAGGAACTTAAGATTTACCAGCCTGCCCAGCCAAGACGACAGGGTACAGGCAGGATAGCTTTCCTCTCTTAAAAGGGGTGCAAACCGCTCCAGTCGGGCCAGCATATCCGCCTCTTTCCCCCCGTCAAAGGGTCCGGGCTGCAGTATCGGGTCCCCCCGGCCGGCCCGGCCGTCCCGGCCGTCACTGGTGTTGGCCATAACGTGATTATTGGAAAGAATCAGGACCTGTCCCGTACTTTTATCCCGCACCAGGGCGCCAAAAGTCCCCGCCGTAGACCGGTAGTGGCCGATGCTGATCCCGGGCGGGGCGGGGCGGCGGCTTTTTTGCCTCTCCTCATGGGGGAGGCCCAAAAAGCGAAGAACCCCCACTTCCTGAACATCGGTAAGAAAGTTGCCAAACTTTAAAGGAACCACATCCTGCCGCTTCAATCTATTCAAAGGCTCCTTCTTGCTCACCAGGACCACCAGGGAAACCTCGTCGGTGGACCGGGCCTTTATTTCCTTATGCCCCAAGCCCGCTCCCACCACATTTTTTTGCCTCAACACATTACGACAAAACTCTTTATAACCGCGGGGCTTATTCACAAGCTAAACCTCCTTCGCACATAATCCCTTACTCTACAATATGAAGGAGGGCAAAAAAAAGACCCCCTGCAGGGGGTGTTCCGGTACTTTCCTTATTTCACTGCGAAGAGAGGCATTTCTCTGTCTTCGGCATCGAGAAAACTCAATTGTACCGTTTCCGTTAAAACATCGGCGTAACTAAAGGACAAGCGCTGGTTATAATTTTCTTCTTCGATGCGAACTACAAAAATTGAAGGGTAAGTGCTCTCCAGGACCCCAATCTTCTCTAAGGTTTTACGGCGGCCCCGGTTGGCCCTGAGCCTGATCTCCCTGCCGACGTGGCATTCCAGGTTTTTTCTAATCTGCCCTAACGGGTTCTTTGCTGCCATGCCATCACCTCAAAGTAATTATTCAACGTTACAAGTTTAGCATATTCATGAACATTTGTCAAATAAATATAGTATTATATCACTGGCGTAAAGAACATGTCAAGATGCCTGCCTCAATTTTTTTGGT
>SLHK01000035.1 GCA_007136165.1 Syntrophomonadaceae bacterium | reverse complement strand
GGGTAGGGGCAGGCATAACGCTGCCCGCCATCGATACGGTGAGCACATCGGAGCCCAAGGATATCAGGGGGCTCACCACCACCATCTATGGGGGCGTCAGGTCTATGGGGGCCGCCTTTGCACCCATAACATTTTCCTTTCTCATGGGCTTCGGAAACCTTTCGGCCTTTGCCGTCATCGGGTCTGCAGCCCTGGTGCTGGGGGTGATTATTTACTTGTTATTCCGGGAAAAAGATGTCCTGCCGGAGGAACTCCTCCCCGGGGACGAAGGGCCGGGGCAGGGCTAAAGGCGCCTGTTCCCAAAAACCCTGACGGACCTGGCAATCTCCCGGGTGTACTGCAGGATGAGGGAGAGAAAGACCAGAATAACCAGCAAGCAGGCCGCCAGGGCAAAGAAACAGAAAACTATGCGGTAGGCAGGGTAGCCGTAAAAGGGGGCATAAGGGGAAAAGACCGTTAGGGCCGGATGGCTTATGGGGTACAAAAACCAGGTTAACAGTGCAGCCAGGAAGGCATGAACTATGCGGGTGACAAAAAACAAACGCAGGCTGATATCTGTCCCGGCCACCATGCCGGCCACCTGGGCATGAACGGAAAGGCCGCTCCAGCCCAGCATGAAACCGATGGCAATGACTTTTTGAACTTCAACGGCAGAAGACATGGAGGCCATGCTGGAACCTATTGTGGTTTCAAACAGCCCGCCGGCCAGGGAAGGCATAATTTCTCCGGCAAAACCAAGGGGAAGCAAAACCAGGGAAAAAACCGCAGACACGGTTTCCAGGAGCCCTGTGTGGGTGAAGATGCGGATAATCACGGCGAAAAGGATAATGAAGCCCCCTATATTCAAGAGTTTCAGCACCGAAGATGTGACTGCGTCATTAAGCAGCATCCCTATGGTTTGGTTATGGCTCCTTTGATGCCGGGCCATGGCCGCAAAAGCATGCCTTAAAGAAAAAGGCGTGGAACCGGACCTTGATTTCTGCCTGGCCGGGCTTAGGAAACCCAGGCCGAGGCCCATGATGATGCTGGCCAGGTAGTGGATGCCCGCAATAAAGAGACCCAGTTCAGGCCGCTCCAGCATCCCTACGGCCACGGCGCTGATCATAAAAAGGGGGGTGGCAAAGTTCGTGAAACATACCAGGCGCTCTGCTTCCGATTTTGTGCATATTTTTTTCTCCCGCAGCTGGGCCGTGAGCAGGCCGTTAACAGGGGCCCCGCCGGCCATCCCCATGACCAGGACAAAACCGCCGGCCCCGGGCACATTGAAGAGGGGCCTCATGGCGGGCTCCAACAGAATGCCCACAAAGTGAACAAAGCCCAACTTTATTAATAGTTCCGAAGCCACAAAGAAAGGCAGGAGCGACGGGAAGATAATTTGCCACCAGGCTTTCAAGCCCTCAGAGGCACCCTGAAAGACCACAGCGGGCTGATATATCATGGCAAAGATGAAAAAGACCGTCGACAGCGTCCATAACAGCCCGGGAATATTCCTTCTATTTCTCCTCACATACCTAAAAAAACGGACCCGCACAGCCTGTTCACCTCGCAACGAACTCGTTGCCGTTATGATAAAAAAGTATGGGGCTGTGCTGCTTTTTATGCAAGAAAAGAAAGGCTTTATACCAGCCAGCGGTTTACCGTTTCTTCCACGGACCTGGCAGGGAAGAATTCCTTGAAGATTTTGTAGTAATAGTATTCTTCCTTGCTTTTGAATTCGATGTTGTTTGTTTTCTTTGCCCTGGCGTATTCATCCCGACTTACTTTTTTCTCTATCAGGTTGCTAATGAACTCTTCATTACCTGTGCCGATGCCAAACTGCGCCTTGGTGCGCCAGAGGATGTCTCCCGGCAGTTCAGACTCAAAGGCTATTCGCAGGACCCATTTTTCCACGCCGGATTTGGATAACTTGTAGCTTCCCGGCAGGGCCAGGGCAAACTCCACCACCCGGGGGTCCAGAAAGGGCATTACACATTCCAGGGAATGGGCCTGGGTCATTCTGTCAACCCGCTGCAGCCCCCCGTTGTGCATGCCCCTTAAGAGCTCTACCATTTCCTCGTTTAAAACGTACCCTGTTTCATACTCCTTAAGATAGTGATAGCCAGCGAAAAGTTCATCGGCGCCTTCCCCGGACAGGACGGTTTTCAGTCCCAATTCCTGTGCCAATTTGGCCGCGTAGTAGTTTGCAATGGAACTGTTGACAAGCTCCACATCGAAAGACTCCAGATTATAAATTACTTGCGGCAGCACATCCAGCATCTCTTCCGGGGTATAGACCTGCTCGTAGTGGTCGGTACCCAGGTATTTTGCCACCTTTCTGGCCTTAAGTATATCATCGCTGTTTTCCAGGCCCACAGCCATGGTGGGTATGTTTCCAGGCCCGGTCTTAATGGCGGCATACGCTATCACAGAACTGTCCAGGCCGCCGCTTAAGAAAGAACCCAGGTGTTTTTTCCCCGAGACCCTGTTAACGGCTGAGATGAGCAGTTCGTATAAGGCTTTCGCCGCTTCTTCCAGGGTATAAGCCTCAGCGGCCCGGGGCAGGGAAATTTTGGTGTACCTTTTCAATTCCTTTGCCCCGGTGCAGTAATGCCCGGGAGGGAAGATTTCAATGTCATCGGTAACCTGGTTCAAAGACTTTATTTCAGAGGCCAGGAGAAAATGCTCACTGTTGGCGCTGAAATAGAGGGGTTTGATGCCGTACGGGTCCCGGGCGGCAAAAAACTCTGTTCCATTGGAGATAACCATGGCAAAATTCCCGGATATGTTTTCTATAAAGTTTGGGCCCTGTTCTTTATATAAATTGAGTATTTCTGCACGGGTTGCCTCTCTTCCATTGTACATGGGGCTGCCGTCATAGATTACCCCGTAGTGAGGGTCGCCTGTCTGTACTTCCTTATCTTCAGTTACATTCAGCTCGCCCAACCTGTATTTATGGTTATCATAGATCAGCTGGTGTTTAAACCCCCGGTGTTCCAGCTTTTTCAACATGCCTTCCAAAACCTTTTCGCTGTCCGTACCGACCACCGCTGCCAACCTGCTCATAATCAGTCGACTCCTTTTCTCTTAGAGTGGCTAAAAGTCCTTTGAATAGGCCCTTTACACTTTTTTGTGCAGCCGTAACAATGGGCTTCTAAGAAGAACAGATCTTGCATATCCATAATTAAAATGTATGTAAGCCGCAATCTTAATATAGGCGTAATCGTATAAGATTATAATATATACTTCTCTGTCAAAAGTTCCAAATCATGCCTGTTTAAGAATATTTATCTTGCAGGCACCCGAATAGTTTTAGGGTCATAAAACAACAATCGCGGGAAGGAGGGACAAGATGGAGCTGCTGGATTTTATTAACCGGCGTCAGGGCATGATTTTTGACCTGACCCTGGAGCATCTGTGGCTGGTGCTGTTGGCCGGGGTGATTGCCATTGTTACCGGGGTCATCCTGGGAGTGGCCATCACCTACAACCGTCAGGCCGCCGGGCTGGTGCTGGGCATTTGCCAGGTTCTCATGGTAATCCCCAGTTTTGCCATGCTGGGCTTTCTGCTTCCCTTCTTTGGCATCGGCTTTAAAACGGGGGTGGCGGCCCTTATCCTGTACAGTCTTCTGCCCGTTACCCGCAACACGTATACGGGGATCAGGGAAATCCCTGCCCCCATCCTGGAAGCGGCCAGGGGTATGGGCATGTCGGAGACGGCAATCCTGCTCAAGATAAAGGTGCCCCTGGCCCTGCCCGTCATCATGGCGGGCTTTAGGACAGCCATGGTCATGGTAGTGGGCATAGCCGCCATCGCCGCCTATATCGGCGCCGGGGGCCTGGGGGAGATGATCTTCCATGGTATATCCCGGACCCAGCCCATGCGGATCC
>SLHK01000125.1 GCA_007136165.1 Syntrophomonadaceae bacterium | reverse complement strand
GCATGGAAAAGAAAGTGGCACAGGTGACCCTGCAGCTGCAGAAGGGAGACATTGCCGCTCAGCGGGATATTGATGCCGTCGTCAATGCCGCCAATGCCTGGCTGCGCCCGGGAGGCGGTGTGGCGGGAGCCCTGCACCGGGGTGCCGGCCCGGGCCTGGAGGAGGAAGGACGTCCTTTAGCTCCCATCAAGCCCGGAGAGGCGGTGATTACGGGAGGCCACAATCTCCCCAATGATTATGTCATCCACTGCCTGGGGCCTGTGTATGGGGTTGACCGGCCTTCCGAAAAACTGCTGGCAGACTGCTATCGCAATGCCCTGGACCTGGCCGAGGAAAAAGGCCTTACGTCCGTAGCCTTTCCCGCCATTTCTTCCGGTGCTTTTGGCTACCCCAAGGAGGACGCGGCCCGGGTGGCTTTAGAAACTGTGGTGGCAAAAGCGCCGGAACTGAAGTCTCTGAGCCTGGTCCGCTTTGTCTTGTATGACCAGGCTTCCCTGGACGTGCACTGCAGAGTACTGGAAAGCCTTTAAAGGAGGGAAAAGGGGATTTTGGGGGGCTAAAAGGGAGGGAAAGGGGATCTTGGAGGGGTTGATAGGAAAGGAAAAGGGATTTTAGAGCTATTGGAAGGAAAGGAAAGGGGGATATTTTGTGGCCAGATTTGTGGTGGGGGTTATGGGCGGGGGGGAAGGAACATCCCGGGAAACCTGCCGCCAGGCCTATAGTCTGGGTTCTATGGTGGCCGGGGAGGGGTGGATCCTCTTAAACGGAGGTCGTTCGGCCGGAGTTATGGAGGCCTCGGCCCGGGGGGCCCGGGAAGCAGGAGGTTTGACGGTGGGCATCCTGCCGGGAACCAGCGCCGCCGGCGCCTCCCCCTATGTGGATATCGCCATCCCTACCGGCATGGGAGATGCCCGCAATTATATAAATGTGTTGAGCAGCAGCGCCGTGGTAGTTTTGCCGGGAGGGGCCGGAACCCTGTCGGAGGCGGCCTTGGCCTTGAAAAACGGCAAGACCGTTATCACCCTGGGTTTTACTCTCCCCGAGGTGCTGGAAAAGTACCGGGAGCAGGGATTTGTTGTCCATGCCTCTTCCCCGGAGGAAGCCCTCCAAGCCCTGAAGGGCCTGGCGAGAAAGCTGTCCCAAGAATAACCTTGGGGAACCCTGGGCCTTTAACCCCAGAGCTTTTTCACAAAAAAAGGATAGGCTCGGGACAGCTTTTCTTTCACCGGGCCCCTGAGGAGCTCAAGCTCCTCTCCGGTGGGAGGGGAGGTTTCCGCATCCCTCTCCCGCAGAAAAGAAAAGGCCGTGTTTTCCCGGATTTTCGGCAGGGAAACTCCCGGGTGCCGGGAAGACAGCTCCCATCCGGGGGTTTTTGCATCAAAGGACATGACTGCCAGGGGGGTGACGCACAGGGTAGGGCCTCCCCGGCGGTAGACATGGGGGTCAGGGCAGCCCCCGCCGGTGATAAAATCTACTTTTTCCACGAAGGTCCTTTTGCTGTGAACCTCACTAAAGAGGACGATCCTGGGGACGGTACAGTAGAGAGTGCCAGTCCCTGCCCCCCCGGGCAGTCGCACTTTGGGGCTGTCCCAGGGGCCGATACAGTGCAAGTTTGTACTGGCTCCGGCGTCTATTTGGGCCCCTCCCAGGAAAAAGAGGTCCACATCTCCCCGCTGGCACATGTCGAAGAATTCCTTGACCCCTTCGGTAAAGGGCCAGTAATCCGGCAAGAACCAGATAAAGGCTTCCGCCCCGGGAGCCCGGCTCATGAGGGCCAGCAGCACACCCGCCGCAGGGATGGGGGACAAGGTCCCCACCGCCACCCGCTCTCCTTCCCAAACCTGGCGGGCAATAACCGCCATCATCAATTCTTCCCCTTTGTAGGGGCATTCGCAGGCTTCCCTCATTCTTAACCCTCTCCTTCCCGCAAGTAGTTTTGCAGGTATTCTTGAAACGCCTCTTCCTGCCGGGCTGCCTCAAGGTAGGCCAGGATTTCTTTTTCTTCAAAGGGATAAGAGCCCTGGCAGCGGGTGGGCTTGCCTCCCCCTGCCAGGGGGATGACCCCCTGGATATAGGTAGCGGGGATGAGAACCCCGGGCAGGGCCTTTAATTTGTTTTGCGGGAGAATCTTTTCAGTGGAGGCAAACACCCGGTGGGAAGCCCGGGCCAGGAGGGAGTCATTGTCAAAGGCGTCCACCAGGACATTTCCTTCGGTGTCAGCGGCCAGGCTGTGCAGAAGGGAGACAGCGGGCCTGAGGGGAGGGACCAGAACCACCCGGTCCTCTCCATAGGGGTTCTCAATAACCTTAAAATCCGGCCTTACTTTGATATAATCGGTACCCAGAATACCCCGGACGGGCATGAAGGGAAGCCCCATGACTCCAGCCTGGAGTCCCGCCAGGAGGCTCACTCACGTGTGCTCCAAAAGCTTGATGCGCCCCTGTTCCGCGGCCCGGCGAAAATTGGGGGCCATGCCGAATTCCCAGAGGCTCACCTGGGCAAACTCCAGGCAGCCGGCTCGACCGGCTCCGATGAGGAGGTCTATCCCCAGGCCTCCCACGGGAGAAGCCAGAAGGTGAAATCGTCGGGGGGATGTCTTAAGGACCTCTCGAATCAGGCCCATGGGGTTCATATGTATGGATTGCCCCCCGATACCCAAAAGGGAACCCTCCAAAACCCCCTCCATCTCCATCCTAAACTCATCAAGGCTCATAATTTTCGTACCCACAAAAAAGCCTCCTTTCCACCACTACAGATTAAATTCTTTGTCAATGTCCTTTTTCCTTGTCCTTGTATTAAACTTGAGTTAACATAACTGGGGTCAGGCTTGAGTTATTTACTGGTATGATAAACCCGTCCTTTAACTTACTTATTCCGGTATTTCGGGGTTTTTTCCCCTGGATAAGCTGATTCCCATTCAGGTTTCTTGGCGATTAAAGGCATCTTTAAAAAGTATTGCCAGGGATAAAGTTCCTTTCTGGAAAAAAACTAAAAAAAATGAAAGGGGGCAATTATGGATGCCGATTCCTGAAAATCAAGCCATTAAGTCCTGTTTACAGCATTGTCAGGTAACCTTAACGGACCTGCAGGCTATCACCAACAATGTGCAGAATCAGCAGGTTAAGACGAACTTGGATCAGGCTGTCCAATCTTTGAACGATTGTATTCAAAAGTGCCAGACAGCGCAGCAGCAGACATAAAACGTGAAAGACAGGGGCGGGTTTCCCCCGCCCCTTACAAAAGTTAGACAGGCGGGGCATGCTTATGGTACATTACTGTTAAGCTTGTTAACCTGTCTTTTTTTCAGGGCAAGGAGGGGTTTGGCATGGAAAAATGTATCGTGGGTATTGACCTGGGGGGGACAAAGATAGCAGGTGCTGCCGCCAGCCGGCAGGGAGAAATTTTGACTCAAGAAACGGTGGCCACTCCCAAAGAAGGGGGAACCAGTGTTTTGGAAGCTTTACGTTCCCTGGTGGAAAGACTGGCGGCAGGGAAGAACCTGCAGGCTATTGCCGTCGGTATCCCGGGGGTGGTAAACCTGGAGACAGGCTTTGTGGTCTCCGCGGGAAACATCAAATGGCATCAGTTTCCGGTAATTTCCTACTTTCAGAAAGAATTTCCCGGCGTTACCATCCACATGGACAATGACGTTAACGTGGCGGCCAGGGGTGAACTGCGCTTCGGCGCCGCCCGGGGTTCCAGCGATTTTATATACGTAACGGTAGGCACAGGCATCGGTGGGGGCATCTACACCGGCGGCCGTTTGCTCCAGGGGCCCTGCTGGGCGGCAGGGGAAGTGGGTCACATGGTCCTTAAGCCCGACGGCCGTCCCTGCTCCTGCGGCGGCAACGGTTGCCTGGAAACCCTGGCGGCAGCCCCTGCATTTGCCAG
>SLHK01000198.1 GCA_007136165.1 Syntrophomonadaceae bacterium | reverse complement strand
CTTTTTCACCTGTACACCATGGGTTTTGGCGCTTTTACAGCGAGTTTGCAGAGGTCCGCTCACCTTTCCGTCGGTGTGGCTCTCTGCTTCCTCTACTTTCCTCCAACCAAGAAAGACGAGTCAGCTTTTGCCCGGCTGCCCTTCTACGATGTTATTATTGCCATTATGGGTTTTGCTTCTATCTTCTATATCTTTGTCTTCTACGAGGACCTGGTTTATCGGATTGGCCAGCCTACCACCATGGACATCGTTATGGGGGTCATCACCATCCTGGTCATTCTGGAGGCGGCCCGGAGGGCCTTCGGCAAGGTGCTGCCTGTAGTGACCATCTTTTTCCTGGCGTACTCTTTTCTGGGGCCTTATATACCCGGGGCTTTCGGCCACAGGGGCTACCGCCTGTCCAGGGTGGTCGATCACCTTTTCCTGACCAATGAAGGTATCTTCGGTATCCCCGTGGGGGTGGCAGCCACCTTTGTCTTTGGCTTTGTCCTCTTTGGTTGTTTCTTTCAGGAAGCAGGGGCCGGTATCTACCTGGTAAAACTCTCTTATGCCGCCCTGGGCCGGTTTAGGGGAGGCCCGGCCAAGGCCGCCGTTATGGCCAGCGGCTTTCTGGGCAGTATTGTGGGCAGTTCCGTGGCCAACACGGCCATTACGGGCTCTCTGACCATCCCCGTTATGAAGAAGGCGGGTTTCAAGCCTGAAGTGGCGGGCGGGGTGGAGACAGCAGCTTCCACCAACGGCCAGTTCCTTCCCCCGGTCATGGGGGCAGCCGCCTTTATTATGGCAGAGTTTACAAATATACCCTATATTCAAATTATCGGCTATGCCGCCCTCCCGGCCGTAATCAGCTATGTGGCCCTGCTGGCGGTGGTGCACCTGCAGGCGGCCAAGACGGGTATGAAGCCCATGCCCAAGGAAGAGATTCCGCCTTTTTGGGCCACCCTGTGGGGGGGCATCCATTTCTTTATTCCCATCCTGGTGCTGCTGTATTACCTGATTATTAGAAGGATGACACCCCTGACGGCAGCATATTACTCTATTGTCGCTATTACTGTTATTTTCCTCATCTTGAAAGCCATATCTTCTTACAAGCTGGCCCGGGAGGGGAAAGCCACCCTGAAAGATGCCGTCATAGAAGAATTCCGCTCGCTGTGGAATTACTATATGACCAGCCTGGACAATGCCGCCAAGGGGATGGCGGGCATTTCCGTGGCCTGCGCCTGTGCCGGCATTATTGTGGGCGTTGTAACCCTGACGGGCCTGGGCCTGACCATGACTATGTTCATCGCCGTCCTGGCCCAGGAGAGCCTGCTGGTTCTCCTGCTGCTGGCGGCAGCCATGTCCATCGTCCTGGGATTGGGACTGCCGACCACGGCCAAGTACGTGGTTATGGCCACCCTGGTGGCCCCGGCCGTTCTCTACGTGGATCCGGATTTGCCTGTGGTGGCCATTCACCTCTTTATTCTCTACTACGCCATCCTGGCCGATGATACACCTCCCGTGGGGGTGGCCGCCTACGCTGCTGCCGCCATCGCCCGTTCCGATCCAATCAAAACGGGTTTGTTGGGCTTCAAGTTCGACCTGGCAGCCTTCCTGCTGCCCTTTATGTTCGTCTACAACCCGTCGCTGCTCCTTATCGATACCACATGGTCCCAGGCGATTCTGATTACCGCCACATCCCTCTTTGGTATCTACTGCTTTGCCGCTGTCATTCAGCGCTGGCTCTTTACCAGGCTGATGCTGTGGGAGCAGGTTATCCTGTTGGCCATTTCCCTTTCCATGGTATGGCCGAATATCTATAGCGACATTATCGGGGTAACCCTCTTCATCGTTATCTATTTCAACCAGAAGAGGCGAAAAGCCCGGGAGGATGCGTTGAATATAAGCCACGTGGAAGCATAAGGGTAAAACAAAGGACTGTATAGCTGTCCCCCGTCGGGCACCCCGATGGGGGATGTCTTTTTGCCCAGAAAAAGCCTGAAATTTCTCCTAAAACTACCTTAAGGGCCTTAGAGGAACCGGGGGGCGAGGGGAAGAAATAATAGGGCAGGGCAGGAAGGGAAAAGGAAAGGTTATTACGCTGGAGGGGTTCTTTTGGAAACAGCAGGAACAACGGATAAGAGCACCGGAAGGAAAAAAAGGCAGAGATTTTTCTTCTTCCTCATATTTCTTCTTTTGCTGGCGGCGGCCTTTGGTTTTTACAGGATCCAGAAAGGGCCCCTCTACCTGGTGGTTTCAGCACCCCCGGAGGGGGAGGTCATCTACCGGATTCCTGTCAAAGAGGGGCAGGAATTTGCCCTGAAGTACACTCACTCTGTCACCCAAAGGCCTGTAGAAGGAACCTTTCTTATTACCGCTGATAAAAAAATAAAGCCCCTGACCACCTCCTACGACGCCTTCGGCCCGGGCCTCCCTTACCTGGACGGTTCCCTGGAATACACGCTGGAGGAGGGGCTTATTACCGTTTTCCATGTTGAAGAGCCCCGGGAGAATATACGCCTCTTCGCCTCGCCCCTGACGGGGGAGGTCCTGCGGGTGGAGGGCCGTGACTATGATTTAGGGAATCTGCGCCCCGAACCTTTTTTGCTGGAGATAGCCCCCAGGGCCGGGGCCTTCTTTTAAAAGCAATTATTTACAGGCAGAAACCTTTCTTACTGGCGCGCATAAATGCTCCACAGTTCCGTCTGGGGGTAGTAATGACTGAGAATCTCCCGAAAATCGTAGCCCCTCTGACTCATACCATAGGCCCCGTACTGACTCATCCCCACCCCGTGTCCGTTCCCGCCGCCGCGAATGGTAATACTTACAATGTCCCCGCTGCTGTTTCTGTTGAGTTGAAAATAGATGAAAGCGCTGGGCAGCAGTGGGTAGTTTTTCAAGGTGCTGCCGTCGTGGCGCTCAATGAGGATATCGTCTCCCCCCGGCAGGTACTGGCGGGGCCGCAGGAGAAAGCGGATGTTGTACTCCTTGCGGATGAGGTAACTCCCCTTTTCTCCGGTGATTTCCAGGCTCATAATGTTGCCTCCTTCGCCCCTTTCCTCCACTCTTATATTTGTCAGCTGATCCAGGGGATCCGGGGGAATATCCCGGGATATATACTGGGACCCCTGCCTGCTCAAGATAAAATCGGGCTGGGCTGCGAAGCGTTCCTGCAAATTGGCCTCGATGGAAGCCTCCAGCTCTTCCCGGGTCATGGTAACCTGCCAGCGGAAAAAGGGAGAAACGGAGTCATAAGCATCCAGATCCGAACGGTCTAAAAAATCCCGGATACGGTCCTCGTTGGAGATATTGAAGTCCATACTGGCCAGCTGGGATTTGGAGGTCAGATAGCGGATGGGTGTGGCGGGAAATGCCAGGGTGTCGGGGTTATGCCAGACCTCGTGGAAGTTGGCGGTATAACCGGCGGAAGTGGAAAAAAAGCGGGCATCTATTATATTGCTGCCAAAATACCCCACCAGTCCTGTCGTTTCCTGAACGGCCTTAACAGCCAGGGGTACTTCGGGTACGTTGTTATAGACCTGGCTGTTGACGCTGTCGTCCACGTGGGCGCCCTTGTCCCGGAAGCGGCTGCTGAAAATAGAGGCGGCGGCATAAGAGCGGGCGGCGACGGCCTGGGCCTTTAGGGGTTCCAGTCCAAATGACAGGGGCATCTCACTGGGTATGACGGAATACAGGTATTCTTCCAGGGGCAGTTCGTTTACCACCAGGAGGGAACCCTCGTCCCAGGCCACCTCCAGGTTACCCCGGTAGGAAGGCGCGAAGGGGTTGGCGGCGGGTCCCCGCTCCAGAGAGGCAACTTCCAGTCTGCCGCTGCCCGTCAAGTGAACGCGGCCGGACAGGAGTTCTTCCCTGCCGTCGGGAAGGAGGGCCGTGACTCCCCCGTTCCCGGGTTTTAAGGTGAGAGTTTCGCCGGCGGAAAGGG
>SLHK01000022.1 GCA_007136165.1 Syntrophomonadaceae bacterium | reverse complement strand
CCCCGGGAGTCCAGGATCTCCCGGGCAAAGACCTCCATAATTTCCATCATTTGTATACCTCCCAGAATCTAATTTTGTACTTCTTTTACTTGGGCTTTTGCAGCAGTGATTTCCCCGTCATCTCCTCCGGTATGGGGATTCCCAGGACCTCCAGCACCGTGGGGGCCACATCGGCCAGAATACCCTTCCCCTTCAGCCGGTACCCCTCCTTGTTGACCAGGATAAATGGGACCAGGTTGGAGGTGTGGGCTGTGACGGCGCCGTTTGTGCGGGAATCCACCATGAGTTCGGCATTCCCGTGGTCCGAGGTGATAAAGACAACCCCCCCCAGTCCCAAGGTTTTGTCCACCACCCGGCCTATACAGGTGTCCACCGTCTCTACCGCCTCCACCGCTGCCTCCAATTTCCCCGTATGCCCCACCATGTCGGGGTTGGCATAGTTTAAAACCACCACATCAAAGGTGCCTTCATCCAGTTTGTCCAGCAGGGTGCGGGTCACCTTCGGCGCGCTCATCTCCGGCTGCAGGTCATAGGTGGCAACTTTTAAAGAGGGGATGAGAACTCGCTCTTCCCCGGGATAAGGGGTCTCCTGGCCACCGTTAAAAAAGAAGGTTACATGGGCATATTTCTCCGTTTCCGCTATGCGCAGCTGTTTGAGCCCCGCCCCGCTCAAAACTTCCCCCAGGGTATTCTTCAAGGATTGAGGCGGGAAAGCCACCGGCGCATCGATGGTCTTATCGTATTGGGTCAGGCAAACAAAAAAGGGTTCCGGCGGGTTTGCCCCCCGGTCAAAGTATGTAAAATCTTCTTCGGTAAAGGCCCGGGTTATCTGCCGGGCCCGGTCCGGGCGGAAGTTGAAAAAAATTACCGCATCCCCCGTCCGTACCCGCCCCCGGGGGTTTCCTTCACCATCCACCAGCACCGTGGGCAGAACAAACTCGTCCGTTTCCCCCCTGGCGTAAGCCCTCTCCAGGGCGGTGAGGGCATCGGGGGCTTTCTCCCCCTCCCCCAGAACCAGGGCCCGGTAGCCCTTCTCCGTCCTTTGCCAGCGCCCGTCCCGGTCCATGGTGTAGTAGCGGCCGGCGATGGTGGCCAGTTCACCGCTCTTCTCCGTCTCCAGCCTTTTCTGCAAGGGCTCCAGGTATTCCGCCGCATTGGCGGGAGGGACGTCCCGGCCGTCCAGGAGGGCGTGGATATACACTTTTGCCACGCGGTTTTCCCGGGCCATCTTCAAGAGGGCATACAGGTGGTTGATGTGGCTGTGGACCCCCCCGTCGGACACCAGCCCCATCAGGTGCAGGGCCCCGCCTTCCGTGGCCTTATTGACCGCTTCCAACAGGACAGGATTGCGAAAAAAAGTTTTTTCCTTGACGGCTTTATGGATGCGGGTCAGTTCCTGGTAGACTACCCGGCCCGCCCCCATGTTCAGGTGGCCCACCTCCGAGTTGCCCATCTGGCCCGGGGGCAGGCCTACCGCCTCGCCGCTGGCCTCCAGTTTGGCAGAAGGGAACACCTGGCTAAAGGCGTCGGTGCGGGGGGTTTTGGCTATGTATACAGCATTCCCCCGGCGGCGGCGGCTGATTCCCCAACCGTCCAGGATGGCCAGCACCAGGGGCCTGGGTTTTTTCATCATGCTTAAGCTCCTCTCTCTCGTCACGGAGCAGAAATTTGCTGCCCCACGGCCTGCAAGATAGCATGCCAGCTGTCGGCTTTCAGGCTGGCGCCTCCCACCAGGGCCCCGTCTATTTCCGGATATCCGGTAAAGTCCCGGATGTTATCCCCCTTAACACTGCCGCCGTACTGGACCCTGAGGCTGCTTTCCGCTTCCCGGCCGAATTGATCCCCGTAAAGACGGCGGATAAAGGCGCTTACTTCCCGGGCGTCCCCGCCGGTGGCAGCCTGCCCGCTGCCGATGGCCCAGACGGGTTCATAGGCGATAACCATATTCCCCGCCCGCTCCCGGGGTACCGCTGCCAGGCCTCCCGCCAGCTGCCTTTCCACCACCTCCAGGGTCTTTCCTTCCTTACGCTCCTCCAGGGTTTCCCCCACGCAGAGAATGGGGCTTAAGCCGTGCTCCAGGGCTGCCCCCACTTTTTTGCCCACCAGGGAGTCTTCTTCCTTAAAGTGGGCCCGGCGCTCCGAGTGGCCCAGGATTACATAGTGGGCCCCCGCATCTTTGAGCATCAGGGGGGATACCTCGCCGGTAAAGGCCCCCGCCTCTTCAAAATACATGTTCTGGGCCCCCAGCTTTAGGGAGGTGCCCTGAAGCTTTTCCCCCAGGAGATGGAGGAGGGTAAACGGCGGGCAAATCACCACTTCCACCCCGGCGGGGAGGGAGCGGGCCAGCAGTTCTTTAACAAAGGCCCCTCCCTCCGCCAGGGTCATATTCATCTTCCAGTTGGCTGCCAGAATGGGGCGCCGCTGCGGAATTGTCATTTATTCCCGCCTCCCCCCGTAATGACCGCCACTCCCGGCAGCTCCCGGCCTTCCAGCAGTTCCAGGGTGGCCCCGCCGCCGGTGGAAATATGGGTCATCTGCTCCGCCAGCCCCGCCTTGTGGATGGCAGCCACCACATCGCCGCCGCCGATGATGGATACGGCAGGGCTTGCCGCCACTTCCCGGGCCACCGCCGCCGTCCCCCGGTCAAAGGGAGCCACCTCAAAGGCGCCCAGGGGGCCGTTCCAGATGACGGTGCCGGCTTTCTGGATGTAGCCGGCAAAGTCCTCCACCGTCTTGGGCCCGATATCCAGGGCCATATACCCCCGGGGCAAACCATCGGCAGGGACAACTTGGGTCTCCTGGCCTTCTTTCAGCTCTTTAGCCGCCACCAGGTCTTTGGGCAGCACCAGGGGAATGCCCTTTTCCCTGGCCAGGGCTATAAGCTCCCGGGCCAGGGCCACTTTGTCCTCTTCCAGGAGGGATGCCCCCAGGTCGAAGCCCGAGGCCTTGAGGAAAGTGTTGGCCATGCCGCCGCCGATTAAGAGGGTGTCCACCCGGGCCAGCAGGTTCTTTAGGAGTTCAATCTTGTCGGCCACCTTGGCGCCCCCCACTATGGCCACCAGGGGGCGTTGGGGGTCCTTGAGAACCCCCAGGAGATACTGCAGTTCCTTCTCCATGAGAAACCCCGCTACCGCCGGCAGGTATTCCCCCACCCCCACTGTGGAGGCGTGGGCCCGGTGGGCGGTGGCGAAGGCATCGTTGACAAAATAGTCCGCCAGGGATGCCAGCTCCCGGGAAAAGTCAGGATCATTCTTCTCTTCGCCGGGGTGAAAGCGGATGTTTTCCACCAGGAGGACCTCCCCCGGCTTGAGGGCGTCGGCTTCCTTCTTCAGGGGCTCCCCGCTGAAGGCCTCCGTCTTTTTCACCTTTCTACCCAGGTGCCCCTCCAGGGCCCGGGCTACCGGGTCCATGCGAAGCTCCTCCTTGACCTGCCCCTTGGGCCGCCCCAGGTGAGAGGCCACTATCAAGGCGGCCCCTCCCTCCAGAAGGTAAGAGATGGTGGGCAGGGCCGCCCGGATCTTGGTATCGTCGGCCACCCTGCCCTCTTTTAAGGGAACGTTGAAATCAACCCGCAAGAATACCTTTTTACCCTTTACATCCAGGTCTCTAATGGTATTTTCCATACTGAATCCTCCTCGGTACTTGGATAGTACGCCAGGCTGTCTCTCTACAGCCCTTTCCGGGCCATATAGGCCGCCAGGTCCAGAACCCGGACGGCATAGCCCCATTCGTTGTCGTACCAGGCCAGGACCTTGGCCAGGTTGCCTCCCGTTACCATGGTGGAGTCGCCGTCCACGATACTGGACCGGGAATCTCCCGTAAAGTCCACGGAAACCAGGGGTTCCTCCGTATAGCCCAGAATCCCCTGCATAGACCCCCCGGCGGCGGTTTTAAATGCGGCATTCAGGTCAGCGGCCGTGGCTTCCCTT
>SLHK01000173.1 GCA_007136165.1 Syntrophomonadaceae bacterium | reverse complement strand
GGGGATTGCAATGTGGAGTATTTTAAACTACTCTCAATAGTGATATGGGACAGCATAGTGCCTGGAAAAGGTGGAGCATTAAGTACATAAAAATACTTGATGGAAGGAGGTTTGGCATGGATTTGACAAAGGATTTGGTAAAAGCAGCAGTATATGGGGGAGCTGTCCTGGGAGGCGGAGGCGGAGGCTGGATAGACAGCGGCATCCACATGGGAAACATGGCAGTTGAATACGGTCATCTCCGTCTCTTAAATGCCGACGAACTTTCACCCGGCTGCACAGTCATAACTGCTTCAGCAGTCGGTGCGCCTGCGGCAGAGGACAGGTATTTAAAACCTGAGAATTATGTGAGGTCGGTCGAACTCCTCATAGATGCCATGGGCTCGGAGATTGAAGGAATAATAACCAATGAGAATGGCGCATCTGCTACAGTTAATGGATGGCTTCAGGCTGCAGTCCTGGGTATTCCAGTTGTAGATGCACCGTGCAATGGAAGAGCTCACCCTATAAGTTCAATGGGTTCCATGGGGCTTGCAAAAATGGCTGACTATGTTTCGATTCAAGCTGCCTCCGGAGGGAATCCCAAACAGGGCAGAAATCTGGAAATGGTTGTAAAGGGAGATGTTAAACACTGTGGGAATATTGTTAGGAAAGCGGCTGTAGAGGCTGGTGGCGTGGTGGCAGTAGCCAGAAATCCTGTGACAGTCAAATTTGCTCTTGAAAACGGCGCCCCGGGAGCTATTTCCCAGGCAATAGAAGTAGGCAAAATAATGCTTGAGAGTGAAATAAAAGGCCCTGAAGAGATGATAAACGGTGCTGTGCAGGTTCTAAAAGGTAACATCGTTACCAGCGGGGAAGTAGAATTTTTTGAAATTCAAACAGAGGGAGGATTTGATGTAGGGAGAGTCACTGTAAAAGATGGAAGCGACAGGTATCATATGACTTTCTGGAATGAATACATGACCCTGGAAAAGGATGGAGAAAGGCTTGGGACATTTCCTGATTTAATAATGACTCTATCATCAGACACCGGGCTTCCTGTTACAACAGCCGAAATCGGGAAAGGTAAAAATATTACAATCATTACAGCTCACAAAAACAACCTTATACTGGGTTCAGCCATGTTTGATAAGGAATTGTACATTCCCCTGGAGAATGCAGTAGGCAAAAAAATAATAGAACACGTGTTTTAGAGGAGGGATAGGGCTTGTTTAAACAAGTTATAGAAGTTTACGATTTTCTAGACAGCAGTAAAGCCAATGGGGAAGTTATCAGGGATATTCTCCTGGAAAAAAACCAGAAAGATGTTATGGTTGAAAGGATTCAGGGAGATAAAGGGAAAACAGATTTCATTAAAATACGAATTCCGGGAATCAAGGGGAAAATAAATGGTGGGAATGCCCCGACCCTGGGAATTATAGGTCGACTTGGGGGGCTAGGAGCACGACCTGAGAGGGTAGGGTTTGTGTCTGACGGAGACGGCGCGCTGACGGTATTAAGCGTTGCAGTCAAACTGGCCGATATGGTAACGCAGGGCGATGCTCTTGAGGGTGATGTTATTATTACGACACATATATGCCCTGATGCTCCTACAAGGCCCCATGACCCGGTGCCTTTTATGGGTTCTCCAGTTGATATATTTACAATGAACAAACATGAAATTGATGATGATATGGATGCAATACTCTCGGTTGATGCAACCAAAGGCAACAGAGTTGTTAACCACCGGGGGTTCGCTATATCACCTACAGTAAAAGAGGGTTATATTCTCAGGGTAAGTGAGGACCTTCTGGAGTTGATGCAAATCACCACAGGCAGGTTTCCTGTTACCTTTCCAATAACTATCCAGGATATCACGCCTTACGGCAACGGACTTTACCACATAAACAGTATCCTGCAGCCTGCTGTTGCAACATCGGCGCCTGTCGTTGGAGTTGCAATAACAGCAGAACTTCCGGTTCCGGGGTGTGCCACGGGAGCCACCCAATTAATCGACATAGAAGGGGCTGGAAGATTCTGTATAGAAGCTGCCAAGGAATTTGGCAAGGGCAGTTGCAGATTTTATGATGAAGAAGAATACAACCGTATTGTAGAGCTTTATGGCAGGATGACCAGGTTTCAGACACTCGGAAATGGATTTAAGTAAATGAACATCCAGTTTTCTCTGACTGTGCCGGAAGGCAAGGCCCTCATGGCAAGGGCTGTTTGTCGACTGCCCCAGGTAGAGAAGGCCCTGCAGTCAGGAAAAATCCTCTTAAAAGGCGGTACGACAGTTTCCGAAATAGCCCATATCCTTATTGGCATAAGGCTTAGAATAAGCGGCAGGATATCGCCAAGGGGGACAATGGCCTGTATGGGAGATTCTCCTCATCCCCACAGCATCCTGGTGGAAAATGGGGAGGCTGTCAATGTCGATGATGTGCTGGAAGATGTGGTTTCATCAATGGGGCCAGGAGATATAGCGGTAATATCTGCCAATGCCATCGACACAGAAGGGAATGCTGCCATGATGGCAGGAGCTGAACTTGGGGGAAAGCCGGGTAGGATTATATCCGGGCTCATGGCAGAAGGTTTGGAAATCCTGATCCCTGCAGGCCTGGAAAAATTAATGCCGGGTAAAATAGCAGATGCAGTCAGGGCAGCGGGAAGGAAAAAGCCGGATTCTTCAATGGGGATGTCTGTCGGCCTCATCCCCATAATCGGCAAAGTCTTTACAGAATTAGATGCGATTAGGGCCCTTAGCGGTATAGAGCCTGTCATTATAGGCAGGGGCGGGATTCAGGGTGCTGAAGGTGCGACGGTTTTTGCGGTAGAAGGTCCGCCAGAACAGATAGAGAAACTCATGGAATTAATCTTTGAAGTTAAAAATCAAGCCGCATATAAACACGAAGATGAATCCTTAAAAGAATGCAGGCCTGGAAGCCCGGGTTGCAAAACTCACCATGCGTGTATGTACAGGAGGAGATATAGGTGGAAAAAAGAATAGGAATGATTACCATAGGGCAGAGCCCCAGAAATGATGTAACCCCGGACCTGTTGAACATCATGGGGGAAGATGTGGAGATAGTTCAAAGAGGTGCCCTGGACGGTTTGACCCTTGATGAGATCGAAAGGATGAAGCCTGCCGGGGATGACTACACTCTTGTGACGCGGCTGAAAGACGGCAACCAGGTGATGATATCAAAAAAAACCGTTCTGCCCCTGATGCAGGAAAAAATCAGCGAACTTGACAGGGAAGGAATAAACCCAATACTGCTCCTTTGTACCGGGGATTTCCCGGTTTTTGATGCCAAAGCCCTTGTGGTAGAACCCCAGAAAATCCTTCACTTTGGTGTTAAGGGCCTTGCGGGTAGGCAAAAGATCGGTGTGCTTACACCTGCCAGGGAGCAGATGAGCCAGGCAGAAATAAAGTGGGCTGCTTCCGGTTTAAATGCCGTTGCATTCTTCGGTTCTCCCTACATAGAGGGAGATGAATATCTTGAAGGAATTGGAGAGCTTGCAAAAATGGATATATCACTGATCGTAATGGATTGTATGGGGTATACCATTGAGATGAAGGAAAGGGCAAGGGACGTAACGGATAAACCTGTAATTCTTGCAAGGACCTTTGTCGCCAGGATCATGTCAGAGCTATTGGAATAGCGGAGGTAAGGCCCTGCCGGTTGGAGGCAATATTTTAAGGTATTATGTGCCTGGTAAGTACCCACAAACCGTAACTGGAAAATAATGAATATTAATCATTCTCTAAGTTGTTATGTATTTAGTCCGTTTCATCCCTAAGAAATGGACTTATAGTAAAAGTAAGTAAATAACTCAAGCCTGACCCCAGTTATGTTAACTTCCGGTGCTGTCCAGGGGCGGGATTTTTTTTTGTGGGAGGTGCAAAATAGAAAAGCAGTTTTTTTTTGACGGCTGGAAGGGTTTACCGATAAT
>SLHK01000057.1 GCA_007136165.1 Syntrophomonadaceae bacterium | reverse complement strand
TCCCCGGTTCCCCCAGGTACCTTTTAGGCAGGTCCAAATGGGCCAGGACATCAAACCCGCCGAATTCTACCAACCGCAGAACCTCCTGGTAATAGCGTTTAAAGATCTCCTCCCGGCTGAAGCGCTCCAGCAAGTCCCTGTCACCGATAAAGCAGGAATCAAAAGAATGAATCCCTGCCATTATCATATCAAAATTCCGGTCCTGAACTTCCGCAAACTCCCGGGGAAAAAGGTGAGGTTCGCCAAACTCCAACCCCTTTAAGACCGTAAGCCTCCCCTGAAACTTGGCTTGCAGACGCTCCAGGGCCTGACAGTACTCATCCAGGTCCAGGTAGTTAAAGCTGATATCATCTTCCAAAAGGTCGTAATGATCGGTAAAGCAAATATATTTGAGGCCCAGTTCCACGGCCTTCCCGCACATGTCATCCATATCATCCTCGGCGTCGATGGAAAAGGTGGAATGGACATGCATATCTGTAACAATATTTTCCAATTCCCCAGCCTCCTTAAAGTCGCCCCGCCTTCACGCAGTTTAACGGCAATGTCTTTATTGTACCATACAGTGCCAATTATAGGTACCCGGCCCGTAAAAAAGGCCCTCACCCGGGAAAATCAGACTTGAGACGGAGGTAAAATCGAACCCGGGACCCTTTTACCCCCTTATGCCTCCCGGTACAATGAAAACAGTTGGAGAAAGGAGGTCAAGAACATGTTCAGTAAAAATGAGAAGAGAAATAAGCAGGGGTATGGTAAAATAAGAGAAAGCAATCCCTGCTTCAGGCATCCTGAGGTAAGAAGGCATGAGATGGCAGGGGTATTCGGCCCGATCAGGGCAGCAGATACGGGGGGTTACCTATGAGCAGAACTTTTTTTAATACAGTGCTGGCGTTACTTCTGGTTGGGGCCGGTGTATCCCTGCTCCTGATAAACCTGGGAATCCTGCCCCTGGATATGCTGGAAGTCTGGGAATACTTTTACCCCCTGGTCTTCGTGGCCCTGGGGCTCAAATGGCTTCTGGGCGGTTATGCAAACTACAGAAGGCGGGGAAACCTACGCTACTTCGGCTGGTTTTGGGGCCTTACCTTTCTAACCCTGGGGAGCCTTTTGCTCCTCAACAAGGCAGAGCTCTTTGACTTTACCCTGCGGCAGGTCTGGCAGCTGTGGCCCCTGCTCCTCATCTATCTGGGGATAAATATTTTAAGCGGCCGCCTGACCAGGGTGCGGCTGGAAATTGGGGACAAGGGTAAAAACTCCCCCGAGGGTGACCGCCAGGATAAGAGTTCCCATACCTGCAGGTATAGCAGGTTCTTCAGAGACGGGGACCGCCCCCGGGACCGGAAAGAGGAGGGAAATATTTTGCACAACCTGAAATATGACCAGGCTAACTGGAAGGTGGAACCCATGGATCAGTGGAACGGGGTGGGAGATTACCGCTTTGATTTCAGCAAGGCCTTTATTCCCGAAGAAGATACCTTAATCAGGCTCACGGGTTGGGTGGCAGACATCGATATTCTCCTGCCGGGGGACGTGGCTTTCAGCGTGGTTGCCCGCTCCAGTGTGGGGGATATCAACGTCCTGGGAACCCGGCAGGAAGGAATCACTCCTTACATGAATTACAAAACCGCCGACTACGACGAAGCTGTAAAAAAATTGACCTTTGAGTTTGACTTTAAGGTTTTAGATCTGCAAATCGACCGGGTATAATAGGGAAAGGGGGAAATTTTCCCCTTTCCCCGGAACAATCTCGACGGAGATGAAGAGCATGAGCGATAAACTACCCCTTAAACGCTACAAACCGGCCTTAAAGGCTGCCTCTTTGCTGGTTGCCCTCTTCTTTATCGGCCTGCAGGCCCTGCTGCCCCTTCTCACCCGGTTCGACTCCCTGCTTCTCTTCAGCCTGAGCATCACCCTGTACCTCCTTCTGCTGACCCTGGGCATGCTGCTTTATCTGGAGTTTACGGGCTACCGCACCATGAGCAAAAGGCTGGAAAAAATCAGCAGCTTTATAGCTGTCCTCAGCAGGGGAAACCTGGGGCAGCGCATGGAGGTGGAGACGGGGGACGACCTGGGCCGTATGGAAACGGAACTTAACCAGCTGGCGGAAAAAATCGAAAAACAGGTTAATTCCCTGCAGCGCCTCGCCGAATACAATGAGTCCATGCAGGGGCAGGTTCAGGCCGCTGCCATCATCCAGGAGCGGCAGCGGCTGGCCCGGGACCTGCACGATGCCGTAAGCCAGCACCTTTTTGCCCTGAATATGCTGGCAGCGGCCACCCTCCGCCGCTTTCAGGCGGACCCGGAACAGGCCAGGCGCCATTTGGAGGAGATAGCCGACATGGCAGCAAAGGCCCAGGGCGAAATGCGGGCCCTTCTGCTCCACTTGCACCCCGTACAGCTCTCCGAGGACCCCCTCCATGTGGGCGTGGCCAAACTGGTGGAGGGCCTTCAAGGTAAATGCAGCCTCAAATTTGAGCTGAATTTGGAACCCCTGGATATTTCCCGGGGAATTGAAAATCACCTCTTTCGCATCATTCAGGAAGCCCTGGCCAATATTCTCCGCCATGCCAATGCCTCCCGGGTAAAGATCACCACCGCCAAAAAAGGCCGGGACCTTTTCCTGCACATCAACGATGACGGAAAGGGCTTTGACCCCCAGGAAGGGCAGAGGGCCGGTTACGGTCTGAAGACCATGAGGGAAAGGTGTGAGGAAATCGGCGGCACATTCGCCTTAACGTCGGGGAAAGGGCAGGGCACCCACATATCCCTGCGCATACCCATAAAAGAGAAGGAGGCCTCATAAATGCCTGAACCCATAAAGATTTTGGTGGTGGATGACCATGATATGGTTAGAAAGGGCCTGATATCTTACCTGGCCACGGAGCCCGGATTCACAGTGGTAGGAGAGGCGGCCTCCGGTTCCGAGGGGGTCCGGCTGGCCCGCAGCACCCTGCCGGACGTCATCCTGATGGACCTGCTCATGGAGGGAGGCAACGGTATCGAGGCTACCAGGGATATCCTGGCTTTTCATCCCGACTGCAAGGTCATCATTATTACCAGCTACTACGACGAGAAGGAAGTGTTCCCCGCCATTGAAGCCGGCGCCTTCAGCTACCTCCTGAAGACGGCCGGCGCCCAAGAGATTACGGAGGCCATCCGCAAAGCAGCGGCAGGCCAGAGCGTTATTGAAGCCAAGGTAACCAGGGTCATGCTGGAGCGTATGCGCCATAAAGAAAAGCTTCCCCATAACGACCTTACAGCCCGGGAGCTGGATGTGCTCCGCCTTATGGGAGACGGCAGGACCAATCAGGAGATTGCCGACGGCCTCTTTATCGGAATTAAAACCGTCAAGACCCACGTGAGCAGTATTTTACGAAAACTGGAACTGTCAGACCGTACCCAGGCGGCAATTTATGCCAACAAACACGGACTGACAGGTGATGCCGACCAATAGAGAAACCAGTAAAAACTAATGGGAGGAAAGTTTGTTGCTGCATGTAATTTACGGAACAAATCCCAAAAGCATGGTTAAAGAAATCCTGGAAACCATGAAGCCAGAAGAGGGGCTGTCTAAAAAAACCCTGATCGGCCTTAAACCCAACCTGGTGATGGCCAAGCCGTCAACCTCCGGCGCCACCACTTCCCCGGAAATTACGGCGGGAATAATCGAATACTTTCAAGGGAAAGGCTTTGCCAACCTGTTAATCCTGGAGAGCGCCTGGGTGGGAGACAGCACCCGGAAAGCCTTTGACGTCTGCGGTTACCGGGAGCTGTCCCGCACCTACGGGGTACCCCTGGCGGACTTAAAGAAGGACAAGGCCGTTAAGCTGCAGGCCGGGGGGTTGGAGATATCCGTGTGTGCCCGGGCCCTGGACGTGGACTTCCTCGTCAATATCCCCGTCCTTAAAGCCCACTGCCAGACCCGCCTTACCTGTGCCCT
>SLHK01000151.1 GCA_007136165.1 Syntrophomonadaceae bacterium | reverse complement strand
GATGGAGATTTTATCAAGCACCACGCGGAACACCTCCGGAATCACGTGGATGCTTATAACCTGACGGATAACCAGACGGCCATAGTGCGAACCTCCAGCATCGCCTGCGGCAAAATCCTGGTGGATATGGGGTTGGACCCCATTATTCAGATTACCTGCCGGGACAGAAACCGCATTGCCATCCAGAGCGACGTCCTGGGGGCCGTGGCCTTAGGGATTAAGAACATTCTCTGCCTTCAGGGGGACCATCAGAGCTTCGGCAACGAACAGGGTTCCAAGGGCGTCTATGACGTGGACTCCACCCAACTCCTCCAGGGCTTGAAGAACATGCGGGATGATGAAGTATTTATGGGCGGGGAAAAACTGGAAGCCCCCATCGATATTTTCATCGGCGCCGTGGCCAACCCCTTTGCCGATCCTTTCGAATACAGGATTCACCGGCTGGCCAAAAAAATCGCCGCCGGAGCCCAGTTTATCCAGACCCAGGCTATCTTTGACATGGAGCGTTTCGAGGGCTGGATGGAAGGCATCCGGAAGCTGGGCCTCCACAAGAAGGTGCCCATCCTGGCCGGGGTGATTCCCGTCAAGTCTCTGGGGGCCGCCCGCTATATGAAGAACAACGTCTCCGGAATCAGTGTCCCCGACGAGCTCATCAACCGCCTGAAGGGGGCCAAGGACAAAAAAGCGGAAGGCGTCCAGATCTGCGTGGAGACCATCAAGCATGTACAGCAGATTGAAGGGGTGGCCGGGGTCCACATCATGGCCATCGCCTGGGAAGAAATTGTTCCTGAAATCGTGGAACGGGCGGGGCTTTTCCCCCGGCCCAAGTTCGACTGAATTTCCCCACAAAATAAATATTAAAAAACAAGCAGGCTTAAGGGCCTGCTTGTTCCATAGCAGGCCAGGAAAAAGGAGGTCATTCCCAGGAATGGAATTTACCAGGGAAATAAAAGCAGTATTTGGGGATAATAAGGGGAGGTTCCCCTTTTGCAACTGTTTAATCATCGACGATGAAATCAAGGCGGTCATCGATACCGGCGGCGGGGACCCCTTACATTCCCGGGGGTTTGACCCGGACCTGGTCATCTTAAGCCACTACCACCCGGACCATATCCGGGATGCGGCATCCTTTAACCGGCCGGTTTACTGCCACCCGGCGGACATCCCCCCCGTGGAGAAGGAGGAAATCCTGCTGGACTATACCAGTTTCCGGGAGTTGGGGGATACCCGGGCCCGGATGGTCCTTGAATTTCTTCGGTACCGGCCCCTGCCGGTTACCGGCAGTTTTGCCGACGGAGATGTGCTGAACTTCGGCAGGGTACAGCTCCGGGTACTGCATACCCCGGGCCATTCCCCCGGGCACTGCTGCTTTTATGCGGAAAGGGAGGGCGTCCTCTTCAGCGCCGACGTGGACCTGACCTCCTTCGGTCCCTGGTACGGGCATAACAGCTGCGAGCTGGATGCCTTTGAAGAATCCATCAAAAGGATTATGAGTTTACAGCCGGCTGTCGTTATAAGCGGCCACAACGACCCCGTCCGGGGGGGAGAGGTGCAGGCCGCCCTCCAGGCTTATCTGGAAAAAATTGCTGAGAGGGACCGCCTTCTCCTGGATTTTCTGGAAAGGCCCGCCACCCTGGAAGAGATGACGGACCAAAAATTTATTTACGGCAAACACCCGGAACCGGCTTTTCTCTATCGCCACTTTGAAAAAAAGATGCTAAAAAAACACCTGGACCGCCTATTCACCCGGGGCCAGGTTCAGGTGGGGGGCAAGGCCTACCGGCGGCTTGAGAAAAGGCAGAAGTTTTTTTATGGCGGTCAAGATTAAGCAGGGATTAACCCCTGCGTGCAGAAATTCTATAACAGGTGGTTAAGTATGAAAAAAAGTCAGTTTGTCAAGGACCTGAAGCTGGGGGACGCGGTAGACAGCCCCTTTTTGATCCTGGAGATGAAATTTTATAAATTTTCCCAGCAGAAGCGGCCCGGCGAAAAATTTGTCCGCCTGCTTCTGGCGGATAACAGCGGTACCATCAAGTCCATCCTCTGGAACGGCAGCCTGGCGGAAGACCTTTCCCTGTCCCCCGGGACTGTCATCAACGTCAGGGGTGAGGTGGGGGAATACAACGGCCTCCAGGTAACGGTAAATTCCCTGGAAATCCTGCCGGAGGAGCAGGTAAACAGGCGTTATTTTCAAAACTGCAGTGCCCGGGAGCCCAAGGATATGTTAAACCAGCTTTCCCGGGTCATGGACCAGGAAATCACCCATCCCAAACTGAGGCTTCTGCTGTACAGTTTTTTCAAGGACAAGGATTTTGCCCGGGTCTTTGCCATGGCGCCGGCAGCCCGAAAAGTTCACCACAATTACCTGGGAGGCCTCCTGGAGCACACCCTGGAGGTGGCGGAGCACTGCCGCACCATGCTGAAGCTTTACCCCCGGCGCCTGCACCCCTCCCTGCTGCTGACGGGTGCCATCCTCCACGATATCGGGAAGCTTAAGGAGTATGATTTGCAAAGCCTGGCTTTCAACCTGACAGACCGGGGAAAACTGGTGGGGCACATCTGTATGGGCCTGGAAATGGTGCAGGAAAAGCTCAATGGCCTGGAAGGCTTTCCGGGGGACATCAGGTTGGAACTGGAGCACATGCTCCTCTCCCACCACGGCGAGAAGGAGTGGGGCGCTCCCGAGGTGCCCAAAACCCTCAACGCCTACGCCCTCTTCCATGCCGATTTGGTCAGTGCCCGCTTGAACCAGTTTTCCGGGCTTTTGGAAAAAGGCCAGGGAGTGGAGCCGGGATGGTCGGAGTGGGACCGTTTGCTGGCAAGGAGCATCTACCTGGAGTCGCCCCAACCGGGGGCTCCGGTGCAAGCAGAGGACTAAAGAGGTCAGGCAAAAATGCACAACGGGTCCTTAAGGCCCGGGAAGGTGATTCATATGGGCAGCAAGGAAGGCCAGGAGAATAAGGTAATCCAGTTTCAACGGGACGCCCGCTATTACTTTGACAAGGGGACCCTTTACTTTCAGCGGCAAAGGTTCGAGAAAGCCCTGGTCTATTTTCGCAAGGCGGTGGAGATGGAACCCCAAAACTCCCTGCACTACTACAATTTGGGCTGCCTCCTGAGCCGTATGGGACAGCTAAAAGAAGCGAACCAGGTCTTTAAATATATCGTGGATGAACTGGATCCGGATTTTACCGAGTGTATTTTCCTCAAGGCCATCAACTACGGCCTGCTGGAGGACTTCGAAAAAACGGAGAAACTCCTGCGCCAGTATCTGAAGATAAGCCCTCAGGGGGACATGGCCGAAGAAGCAAGAGAACTCCTCTTCTCCCTGACGGATATGGAGGAGGATGCGGAACCCCCCGAAACCTCCCCGGAGGACGACTGCCAGGTGTACCGGGACCTCCTCATGAACACCACAAAAAAAGAGCTGAAAGACTTGTGGTACCGGGACCAGGGTTTGAGGCAGGCCCTATACCGGGGCCTCTTCCAGTGGGATGATGATTTGAAAGAAAAAATCATCTCCCTGTACGCCGGCAGCGGCATAAAGGAGGGGGAAGGGGCTTTAAGGGAATTCGCCAAAAACCCCTGGGTAAAGGAGAGGCTCAGGCAGGTTGCCCTGCTGGCCCTGAAGAAGATGGGGACCACCAGGGAGCTGCAGGCCTTTCAGGACGGTAAGATCAAAGAGGTGGAGGGCCGCGACCTGCCTTCCGAATCCTCCTTGTGGCGCAGCGAATGGCAGCGGGTTCTGGAATGCGCCCTTAAGCGCATGAGTCAATGCCGGGAATATGACGGCGGTTTTTTTGATGATATCCGGGCCATGTGGCTGGATTACATCAATACCGTTTATCCCCGGGTTCCCCGCATCCACAAGATAGAAACCTGGGCCGCCGGCCTGGAATACTGCCTGGCCCGTTTTCACTTTCTGGATATCACCCAGAGGGAGATGGCGGAGAG
>SLHK01000185.1 GCA_007136165.1 Syntrophomonadaceae bacterium | reverse complement strand
TTTCATTAATTAATCTTAAGGATTCTTAACTTGAAAAACCCCCGGCGCTGCTGATATTATCTAGTTAGAAATCAAGGATAAGAAGGTGTAAAGAATGAAAAAGTTTTGGAATTTGGTTATGGCGTGCTCCTTCATCTCCGGGGTGCTGGTGGGTTTGTTGGGCGTTCTTTAAGTTTATCTGCCAATCGGTTAGTAAGGCGGGTTTTTCCGCTGTTTAAATTGATATCATTCTTCTTTTTCCTCCAAATAACTGCTGCCGGTTTATATAAGCCGGTTTTTTTTATTTTCTAATAAAAAAACGCTTCCCACAGCTGTCGGCTGCGAAGCGTTTTCGTGCTAATATGGTGCGCCCGTAGGGATTCGAACCCCAACTTCAGGCTCCGGAGGCCTGCGTGATATCCCTTTCACCACGGGCGCACGAGCAAGTATTATATTAACACGTTCGGGGGAGAATGTCAAACAGGACGGGGATTTACGCGATTCAAAGAACCGCAGGTCCCGGCTGCCCTGGGAGGGAAAAAAATGAGGCTAATGTATGCAGCACCCCCCGCTGCCGGAGGTATCCGAAGCCATGTGGTGGAGTTGGTCAGGCATTTTTCCCGGGATAATGAAGTTCTGGTCCTTTCTCCCGTCGACAGCCAGCTGGAAGCAGCCGTTATGGCTGGAGGAGGCTTTTTTTACGGCAGTAAAACTTTAAGCCAACAGTTCTTTGCCATCAGGAGAATCCTGCGGGCCTTCAAGCCGGACCTTATCCACCTCCACGGCTACAAGGCTGAGCTGCTGGGCAGGATGGCCGCCCTGGGGGCGGGCCTGCCCCTGGTGGTGACCCTGCACAACTACCTGTCCTATACCGGGTCCGGGCCTTTACCCATCAGGGCTTTTTGCCTCTTACAGAGACTCCCCCTAAGCCCCGTCAACGGCTATATCACCGTATCCCAGGCCCTAAAGGAAGAATTCCTCCGATGGAACGATTATCCGGCCGAGAAGGTGACCGTTATCTACAACGGCATTAGACCGGGCCCCTTCGAAAAGGCCCGGCCCCTGCCGGAGCTGCAAGGGCTGGGGAAGCCCCTTATCGGCGCTACCATGAGGCTTGCCCGGCAAAAAGGGGCGGATATCCTGGTGGAGGCGGCCCCCTTTATTCTGGCCCGGTATCCCGGGGCTGCCTTTCTGATAAGCGGCCGGGGCCCCATGGAAAAGGAGCTGAAGGAAAAAGCGGCGGCCATGGGCCTCAAGGAAAAAGTCCACTTTTTAGGTTATTTTGAAGACCTCCCCGGCTTTTTGGCTTCCCTGGACATTTACGTGCAGCCGTCCCGGACGGAAGGCCTTGGCATAACCCTTCTGGAGGTTTTGTCCTGCGGCACTCCCGCGGTAGCTTCTGCCGTGGGAGGTATCCCCGAGATCATCACCTGCGGCGTTCACGGGCTCCTGGTGCCCCCCGGGGATGCCCGGGAGTTGGCGGCAGCCGTAATAAGGCTGGCGGAAGACGAAAAAATGCGCCAAAACCTGGGCGAAAAGGGAAAAAAGCGCATAAAGGAAGGCTTTTTGCTGAAAGATATGCTTGAAAAAACCGCCGCAGTCTATGGATCTCTTCTCGGCGAGAAGGTTAGGGGTTGAAATGGGTTTCAAAAGGCATTTTATAAAATATTGCCCGTGGACAGCGGGGCTGCTGCTTTTTATTTTCCTCCTAACCCCGGCTTTCACCGGGGAGGGGGAGGCGGCCGGGGGGAAGGTGGTGGTGGTATCCGTTGACCGCCTCTCCCTGGATGTGCTGCTGGACGGGGCTTCCGGGTTAGAGAATTTGAATACCCTTCTGGATGAGGGTGGGCTGGGCCTCATGAATGTGGTTACGGGAGGGGGGCTCAGCAGTGAGAATGCTTATGCCACCCTGGGGGCGGGGACCCGGGCCCTGGGGGGAGCAAACGCCCAATTGGGCTTTCACCAGGAAGAAAAATACTACCAGGACCGGGCAGCAGTAGCTTTCCAGCGCCATTACGGCATACCCCCCCGGGAGGATGTGGTACACCTGGGTTTGGCGGAGACGGTTAGGGCTAACCAGGCCAGGCCTTTCCGGGTGGTTCCGGGAGCCCTGGGTGAGCTGCTAAAGGAGGCGGGCAAGAGCCGGGCTATTTTGGGAAATGCCGATACCGGTAGCCCCCGGCGGCAGAGTGCCCTTTTCCTGATGGACGCCCAGGGAAATGTAGGCAGCGGCCAGGTGAGTGCAGAACTGCTTTTGGAGGATTCCCTGTTCCCTTTCGGCCACCGCCTGGATGCCCAGGTGCTGGCCCCCCTTTTCCGGGAGTATCACAATGAGGCGGACCTTCTCCTGGTGGACTGGGGGGATTTCTACCGCCTGCAAGAATACCGGGAGTACCTGACCCCTGAAAGGCAGAAGGAACTGCTGGAGGAAAGCCTGGCGGAACTGGATCTGTTCGTGGGAGTGGTTCTGGAGGAGCTGCTTCCCGGCACCCTGCTGATTTTTCTCTCCCCCACCCCCCCCAGGGAGGACTGGGGAACGGGGCGCATGTTAGCCCCTGTTATTGTCCGGGGGGGGAGGGCAGAGTGCGGCCTTTTGACATCGGCCACCACCCGGCGGCAGGGAATCATTTCCAACCTGGATATCCCCGCCACCATTTTGGACCACCTGCAGGTGGAAAAGCCCTACTACATGCTGGGGAGGCCCATCGTATCCGTCCCTTACTTTGACGGGGGGGAGTTTTTGTCCCGGCGCCTGATAGAAATAGCCCGGATTTACCAGCAGAGGCCTCCCGTTATCCAAATGTATATCTCCCTGCAGGTCATTACAGTGCTGGTGGTTTTGCTCGGGATCCTGGGCCGTTTCCGCAGGGCCCTGCTGTTTCGTCCCGTCATGCTTTCCCTGCTGCTGGTTCCCCTGGTCCTGCTTTTTTTGCCCCTGCTGCCCCCCTGGCCTCTACCTGCCACCCTTCTAACCATATATGGCAGTGCTTTCTTGTTGGGGGCCCTCCTGTACAAATTCTTAGATTACCGGATTAGCCTGCTGGTTATCGGCCTGGCCACTTCCCTGGCCCTGGGCTTGGACCTGCTGGCGGGAAGCCCTTTCATGCAGCGCTCCTTTCTGGGCTATGACCCCGTCTTGGGAGCCCGCTACTACGGGATAGGCAATGAATACATGGGGGCCCTGGTGGGTTCCACCCTTCTCTTTTCCGCCCTTATACTGCAGTTCTTTCCCTCAGCCCGCAAACGGGTATGGTTCCCCCTGGCCCTGTACTTCTTGGGAGTTGTCATCCTGCTGGCCATGCCCGTCCTGGGAGCAAATTTCGGCGGCACCCTCACCATCCTGGCGGCGGGGATTCTCATGGTGGTTACCCTATTCTGGCGGCAGGGCAGATACATATATATTCTCCTGGGCCTGCTTTCAGGGGTGGCCGTCATGGGAATCTTGCTGTGGCTCAATTTTCCCACTCCCGGCCGGGAGATCTCCCATTGGGGAAGCAGCATGGCGGCCATCAGCCAGGGAGGCGTCCGGGAAATTACCGATATACTGGTGCGGAAGGCCTCCATGGGGGTCCGTTTGCTGCGCTACTCGTACTGGAGCCGGGTATTTATCAGCTTCCTCCTGGCCCAGGCCATTCTCCTCTTTCGCCCCCTGGGAATCATCAGGGAAATGCGCAGCCAATACCCCTTTTTCATGAGCGGCATTATGGGAATAACCTTCGGTGCGGTGGTAGCCCTTTTAACCAATGATTCCGGGGTGGTGGCCGCCGCCATGGCCCTTCTCTTCGGCACCCTGCCCCTGCTCTACCTGGTCATGGAAAAGGTGTTTGAGGCGGAAGCCCATTAAGTCACCGGAGAAAATAGAATAATAAGGGGGAACACTGTCATACTAAGAATATGGCAAGAATTAACTGAAAAGCAGGGAAATCGCCCTTAAACATGGAATAAGTTAACATTGGGGTCAGCTTTTTATTAACAAACGCC
>SLHK01000137.1 GCA_007136165.1 Syntrophomonadaceae bacterium | reverse complement strand
ACCTACAACTCGGTAAACCACGGGGCGGGCAGGACCATGTCCCGGACAAAGGCGAAAAACACCTTTTCTGCTGCGGACATCTCCCGGCAGCTGGATGATGTGCTCCTCAGTGCCCGGGACCAGGGCGCCGTCATCGATGAAGCCCCCCTGGCCTATAAAAACATTCATGATGTGGTGGACACCCTGGCGGATATCGGCCTGACAAAGAAAATTGCCCAATTGAAGCCCTTAGCTGTCATTAAAGGGGTGGGGTAGCCAAGCCCTGACATAATCCGCAGTTTTATGAATATACTTATGTAAAATAGTGGACAGGGGTGATTAAACTGCAAACCAAAACTAGAAGGCGCGTGAAAAAGTCCCAACAAACTGCCCTCTGGGATAAAATCGCTTTTTTTATAATAGCCCTCCTCCTTTTTGTACTTGCCACATCCTCCATATTCCGCAATCTGGACCCGGTATCCACACCCATTACGGCCCTCCAGGACACCCGGCAGTCCCTGCTGGCCCTGGGCGCTTATAACTATGAGACCAGGGAGAGGGGCAGCGGGTATACCATTACCTTTGAGGGTTACATGTCCGAAGGCAGGCTGCTGGGAAAGATCGATGAGTACAATATCGCTGTTTATGAAGAAGAAGGGACATTGTTAATTCAACAGCAAAATGAAGAAGAGTGGATTGCGGCTGAAGACGTGGGCTTGGGCAAACTCAGCTGTTTTGTCATGCCCCCCGATGAAATCCTGGAGCTGGTGGCCGGCAGCGACAACCGCCGGAATATCACCTTCAAGGAAGAGGGGACCCTGGTACACCTGCCCCATAAAACCAATCGGAATGACCTGGTCCACAGCCTGTTCCCCGGCATATCCAGCAGCGCCATAAAGGATTTTGATATCTTTATCAGGCTGAGAAAAGAAGGTGGCCTGGATTCTATAGAAATGGCCCTGCAGCTGTTGATGCCGGATTCCACCGAAGAAATTATTTACCGCACTATTTCCTTAAAGGAAAGAGGAGGGCTCACAGGAATTTCCTATCCCGATATCACCCGGTAACAAGGAGTGTTTTCATGCCCCAGCAGCAGGAAAACCCGGAAAAACCCGGGTACCTGGACCTTTACAGGACAGGGGACCTGGAAAAACGGGCCGCCGCCGCCGAAAAGCAGGAGAAGGCCTGCAACTTATGCCCCCACAACTGCGGTACAGACAGGACCAGAGAGCTGGGCTTCTGCCGCGCATCTCACCGGGTAATCCTGGCCAGTTACGGCCCCCATCTTGGTGAAGAGGCGCCCCTGGTGGGCCGCCGGGGCTCGGGGACCATTTTTTTTGGCTACTGCAACATGCGCTGTGTTTTTTGCCAAAACTGTGAACTCAGCTTTGGCGGCCAGGGGCGTGTAATTTCGGAAGATGCCCTGGCCGCCGTTATGATAAAACTCCAGGAAGAATACCGGTGCCACAACATCAACCTGGTAACCCCCACCCATTTTGTCCCAGGCATTCTCAAAGCGCTGCTGACGGCAGCAAAGAGGGGCCTGAGCCTGCCTCTGGTTTACAACTGCGGGGGGTATGAAAAGTTATCCACCCTGCATCTGCTGGACGGAGTTATTGATATTTACATGCCCGACTTTAAATATGACCTGGCAGAAAGGGCCCATGCCTATTCCAGGGCAAGGGATTACCCCGACAGGGTTAAAGAAGCTTTGAAGGAGATGGACAGGCAGGTGGGAGGCTTAAAGCTGAACTCCCGGGGCATTGCCTACAGGGGGCTGCTGCTGCGGCATTTGATGCTGCCGGGGGGGCTTAAGGACACAAAAAATATTTTACGTTTTATAAAAGAAGAACTCTCCCCGGATTGCGCGGTAAACCTCATGAGACAGTACTACCCGGCCCATGAGGCCTATAAATACCCGGAACTGCAAAGACGGCTGGATCCGGCAGAGTACCGGGAAGCCCACGCCTTTGCCCGGGAACTGGGATTGCGACTTTTATAGCCACCCTTCGGGGTATTTTTTTTTGTCAGAAAAGCCCCGAGCCTCATATCATGTAGTAGGGTTATTCATTGACCTTGGGCCGCAGCATGTCAAAAAGGCCCATGACAATAAAAGCCACCCCAAAGCCAAAAGCACCGGTCCTTAAGACGCCGTCAAGGAAATATCCCACCAAGACCGCCGCCAAACCGATTAAAATCATGCCCCAGCTGGTTTTCTGAATTTTGTAAGACATTGTTTACACCTCCTGCTGTTAGTTTTCTTATAAGAGAGGCGATTATACAATGACAGGGAGGAATTACATGATTAAAAAAAGAAACAAAGCCCTGCTTTTCCTGGGCCTGTTGGTGGCAACTCTTCTGTTCTTGTGGGGGCACCTGTTTCCCTGGGTGACAGCCCCCGAAGAGGGGGGCAATCCCGGAGATATACGGCCTGCTTCTCAAAACTTAAACTTGATTAATACATAGTTGGAATCCTTATTCTGCCGAAATAGCAGAGAGGCTGTATCCTTTTCTTCGATATCCATTTTATTGGACAGCTCCAGGGCCAGCTCGTCGATCGGTATTGCAAAAATAGTTTTTCCCCTCCGCAGCACATCGAAAGCGGCATCGGCATGGCAGCTCAAGGCAAAGAAGGTTTCACCGTCGGAAAAGAGGGTGAGGTGACTAAAGGAGCCCGCGGATTTCAATTCCCTGTTAAACACCTCCACAGCTTTTTTGCACTGCAAAAGGGAGAGGGAACGTTGTTTTAAAGACAGGACCAGGCTAATCTCCAAAAGGTTGCGGAAGTCAAAGAAGTATCGTTTTTGCCCCCCCGTTTCATCTACCCTGATGGGCCGGATGACATCGGAATCAACCCAGTGCCGCAGCTGCCGTAAAGTAATTCCCATAATCCTGCAGGCGGATTGAGAGCTGTAGTAATCCACGAGACCTTCCCCCTTCAGCAAAGATACATTATTACATACATTATGTTACATAATATGTACCTTGTCAATACTTTCCTCTTCGGGTAGCAAATGCAGCAAACGGGGACGGTTCCTTCTTGCTGCCTTAGAAGATATTTTTTCCGATCCCCTAAGGTTATGCCGGCAAGTTTTCCAGCTCCAGTGCGCATTGATGAACCCTTTGAGATTCTTAACCGGGTAAAAAAATAAGGGGCGGGTTTAACCGCCCCTTATTTTTGTTTGCTGAGGTCTATAATTTTCTCCCAGTCTTTAAGGCTTACTGGAACCACGGATAGGCGGGGAAGCCGGAGAAGTTCCCATTCGGGAGGAAAACCCTTTTCTTTCAGCTCCCGTAAAGGCACCGGCCGCTGCAGCGGACCCGCAGCTTTTACTTCCACCACCAAAAAGCGGGGGTCCTTTTCCCCGGGATCCTGATACGGTCCCCGGGTTACTTCTGCAGTACCCACAATGGAAGGCCCTTTACCCGTGTGGTAAATAAATACCGGGTCACCTTCCCTCATCAGGGCAATGTTTTTTAGGGCCAGGGGGGCCCGGACACCATCCCAAACGGTCTGCCCGTCCCTAACCAGGTCGGAAAAAGAGTAATCCCGGGGCTCTGTTTTCAGGAGCCAGCGGTTTACCATAAAGTTTCTCCTGCCTTTATCAGGCCAGCAGTTCCTGCATCTTGTCCGGCTTAAATCCCACTACCAGCTTTTTGCCGTCGGTCAAGAGAGGCCGGTACATGGCCTTCGGGTTATCATGAAGCAATCCGGCCACCTGCTCCGGGGTCAAGGAGCCAATATCCACCTTCAAGCCTTTAAAGGTCCTGCTGCCTTTGTTTAAGAGATCCGGCACCTCTAGGTTCCCCATTTCCGCCAGTTTCATGATTTCTGCCGCTGTGGGTGTTTCTTTGAGAATATCCCGGTATTCATATTCCGCTTCCTGCTCTGAAAGCCACGCTTTCGCTTTTCTGCAGGTAGTTCACGTGGGAAAACAATAAAATTTTAGCATGAGAATCCTCCTAAAAATTTTAATTGGCCTGAATCTATGGAAACTCAGGGTATATT
>SLHK01000013.1 GCA_007136165.1 Syntrophomonadaceae bacterium | reverse complement strand
GTGGTAGCCCCGATGCACTGGAGTTCTCCCCGGGCCAGGGCGGGCTTCAAAATGTTGGAGGCATCGATGGCCCCCTCGGCGCCGCCGGCCCCAATAATGGTATGCATCTCATCGATAAAGACGATAATGTCGCCGGCCTCCCTCAGTTCGTCCAGGAGCTTGCGCAGCCTTTCTTCAAACTCACCCCGGTACTTGGTCCCCGCCACCAGGCCCGACATATCCAGGGTTACCACCCTTTTGCCCTTAAGGGTTTCGGGTACCCGGCCTTCCACGATGCGCTGGGCCAGGCCCTCGGCAATGGCCGTTTTCCCCACCCCCGGCTCCCCAATCAGGCAGGGGTTGTTCTTGGTCCGGCGGGAAAGGACCTGGAGGACCCGTTCAATTTCCCTGTCCCGGCCCACCACCGGATCCAGCTTGTTCTCTTCCGCCATGCGGGTAAGATCCCGGCCAAAGTTGTCCAGGGTGGGTGTCTTACTCCGTTCCTTGCGGGCCCGCCCCATATTAGCCCCGGGAGAATCGCCTTTATCCATGCTCTGGAGAACCATTTTTCGCGCTTCTTCCAGGTTGACCCCCACGTTGGCCAGTACCTGGGCCGCCAGCCCTTCACCCTCCCGGATGAGGCCCAGGAGAAGGTGCTCCGTCCCCACGTAATTGTGCCCCAGGTTGCGCCCTTCCTCAATGGCCAGCTCGATAACTTTTTTTGCCCTGGGAGTATAGCTGATGGTGGTGGGGGGTTTATCGCCGCGCCCGATCACCTTGTCCAGCTGTTTCCGGATGGTGTCAGCCTTGACGCCCAGGGACTCCAGGACCCGGAAGGCAATACCTTCCCCCTCCCGTATAAGGCCCAGCAGCAGATGCTCCGTACCGATGAAATTATGATTGATGGACCTGGCTTCCTCCTGGGCCAAAACCAGGACCCGTTGTGCCCGTTCCGTAAACCTGCCAAACATAAACATAGAGGTCACCTCTTTCTTTGTCTTGAAAATTATTCTTCCTTCTTCATCTTGAGCCTTTCCCGCAGCAACCTGGCCCGAACAGCGTCCCGGTCCCCGGAAGACAGCTTTTTGCCTGTCGCCTTCTGCAGGCTGGCAGGCCGGGTTAAAACCAAGAGCTCGTTCAAAGCCTGGTAGCCGGGAGGATTCTCGATTAAACGCAGGTCTGTCCCCAGCCTCAGGTCCGAGAGGAGCCCCATGGCCTCCTCGGAAGACATGAGGCGGGCATGGGTCAGGATGCCCAGGGCCCTGCCGGCCCTGTCCCCCAGCTGATCCCGCTTTTCATTCAGCAGCTTCTGCCGGGCTTTTTGCTCCTGTTCGATGATCTGCCGGGTTACGCCGTAGAGATTTTGTAAAATTTCCCCTTCCGACTGTCCCAGGGTAATCTGGTTGGAAATCTGTATAAGGTTCCCTGCCACCTCCGTGCCCTCTCCATAAAAGCCCCGCACCGCCAGGCCCACCTGGGAAATGGCAGACAGGATGCGGTTTATCTGCTTGCTCAATACCAGGGCCGGGAGATGGACCATGACGGAAGCCCTGAGGCCCGTCCCCACATTGGTGGGGCAGGATGTCAGGTAGCCCCAATCCTCATGGAAAGCGTAGTTCGTGTGCTTTTCCAGCAGGTTGTCGTACTTGTTGGCCGTATCCCAGGCTTTGTCCAGCTGCAGGCCGGAGAAAAGGCACTGGATGCGCAGGTGGTCTTCCTCATTGACCATAATGCTGATTCCCTCTTCTTCCCTCAGCAGCACGGCGCTGCTGCGGGCTTCCTTGACCAGCAGAGGGCTGATGAGATGCTTTTCCACCAGCACCTGGCGGTCCAAAGAATCCAGGTCGGCTACCTTGAATAGGGCAAACTCCCCCTCGCCCACAGGGAGGATACCGCTGACCAGTTCCATGATTTCAACGGCCTGCTGGTCCGTAGCCAGATAAGGGAAGGGGTAACCCTGAAAATTGCGGGCCAGCCGTACCCGGCTGCTGATGACGATTTCCGCTTCCGGGCCCCGGCCTTCCATCCACCGGTGGGAGATATTCTCGATATTAAGACTCACTATCGCCACCCCTTTCCCCCGCAAGGCCTTTTTCCAGTTTCCTTATTTCGTCCCGAAGCCTGGCGGCCATTTCAAACTCTTCCGCTGCAACTTTTTTCTGAAGTTCATTCCTGAGTTCCTCTATTTGTTTTTTTATCTTATAGGTCCCCCCCACCCGTTTCGGCAGCTTGCCGGTGTGAAGGCTGGACCCGTGAATGCGCTTAAAGAGGGGGTTCAAACGGGAATCAAAGGTCTCGTAACACTGGCTGCAGCCAAAACGCCCTATCTGGCAAAACTGGGGGTAGGTTAACTTGCAGTTCCCGCACTGGACCTCTGCCTCCCCGGGGGCATCTTTTCCGGGGGCGGAAGCATCGCCCTCCGTTCCCAGAAGCCCCGTTAACAGGTGGTGAAAGGAAAAGGCGGGTTCAAAGGAGAGGTTCACCTCTTCCAGGTCCCGGGCGCAGGACTGACAAAGATGCTTTTCAATTTTGTTGTTGTTGACGATTTTTGTTAAATGCACGGTGGCCGGCTTCTTTTGGCATTCCTGGCAAAGCATGGCCTTCACCTCAACTCTTTAAGAATTTTTTATAATTTCCTGCAGGGCATCCCGAAGGAAACGAGCCCTCAAACCGTCCCGCACATCCTTTTTTGCGGGATAAAACTCTTTTTTGACAGCGGCCTTAAGGATTGCCCCTTCCCGGGCAGTGATGACCCGTTCCCTCTCCAGAAGATGCAACAGGTCTTCCGCCTTTTTCTGGGTGATGGAATCCCCGATACTGTTAGAGAGGGCTTCAAAAATGGGCCTGCTTCTGTCCAGGTTGATGCGGGCAATCCGGACATAACCGCCTCCGCCCCGTCGGCTTTCCACCAGAAACCCCCTTTCCAGGGTAAAACGGGTTTCCAGGACATAGTTGATCTGGCTGGGGACACACTGAAACCTCTCGGCCAGTTCCTTTCTCTGCAGGGCAATATGCTGTGTCGGGCTGACGGAGATGAGGCGCAGAAGGTAATCTTCAATTCGGGCCGCTAAGTTTCCCAAATGGCTTCACCCAATTACTGACCTTTTTTGACTTTGACTATATTAAAACATATTATCCCTGGCCTGGCAAACCCTGCACCTGGGAATTTTCGGCTGTTTAACCTGCTTATCGAGAATCTATCCTATATTTTTACCGCTGTCTTCTGTTTTTAAACTCTCTCTTCCCATATGTTTAATCTAGACAAAAAATGGCCCGCATAAATAAGGGGCTATCATAAAAAAATAATGATACCACCTCAAAAAAGGAGGGGCGTGCATGGACAAATACAGGAAAGACAGCTTCTCCGGAAGAAAGCGCTTCAAAACAAAAACCGGGATTTGCCCGCTGAGAGACAAGATGAGGGGTAAAGGTTCCGTGGAATTCTCCCGGGACCTGGGTTCAAGAAAAGACAGGAAGCAGCAGTGCGGAGAAGATGGAGAATCCTGTAAATAACAAAAAAAGTAAGTTTACAAAGGGGTCAGGCCTCCTTGTAAACTTACTTTTTTTCTTGCCCCCTATCCCGGCTGGAGAACAAAGCCAATTCGTAGCGCTCTTCCGTCAGGTCGCACCCCCAAACTCTCCCTTCCTTCACTTCAGTGAGGACAAAACCCAGGGAACGGTAGATGTGAGCCGCTGCCCATAACCCCTTGACGGTCCACAGAAAGAGGGATTGGTAGCCCATTTCCCGGGAAAAGTCAACGGCCTCGGCTGCCAGTTTTTTGCCCAGTCCCCTGCCCCGCAGGCAGGGGTGCAGGAGAAACCAGCGAAGCTGGGCTGCCCTGTCGTCATACCGAACGATAGCCAGAGAGCCCATCAAGAGCTCCAGCTGGTCCACCAGCCAAACCCTTTCCCGGGGGGAGGGGGAGAGGACGAAGCGGGCCAGGGGCTCTGCCACGTATGCCTCAAAAGTATGATCAAATCCATATTCCCTGCCGTAAAGAAGCCCGTGCAGGTAAATCAGGCGGCCCGTATCCCCCGGTTT
>SLHK01000103.1 GCA_007136165.1 Syntrophomonadaceae bacterium | reverse complement strand
TCACCGACGAGACCCTGGTCCTGGACATAGTGAATCAGGTGGGCCCCGGCGGGCATTTCCTGCTGCAGGAGCACACCATGAACAATTTCAAAACGGAAACCTGGTTCCCCACCCTGATGAACCGCATGCGCTACCACGGCTGGAAGAATGAAGCAGGCAGCTCCAGCATGGGCGACAGGGTGCGGGATAAACTGCATAACATACTGGCAGAACACAAGCCTGAACCCCTGCCGGAAGATGTGACTGCGAAACTGGACGAAATTATTGCCCGGGCCGAGGAGAGGGAGGCCGGGAATAGAAAATCCAAAAAATAAGGAGGAGCAAAATGGCAGACTTTGAGTCTTTGGCAAATGCCGTAATTGAATGTAACCTGGGGAAAGCCCTGGAGCTCACCCAGAAAGCTGTAGATGAAGGTGCCAAGCCGGCGGACATTATCAACCAGGGCCTTATTGCCGGTATGAACGTGGTAGGGCAGAGATTCAGAAAGGGCGACATGTACGTGCCCGAAGTCCTCATGGCTGCGAAGGCCATGAATGAGGGTATGAATATTGTCAAGCCCCTGCTGGTGGAAGGAGATGTGCCGGAAGCCGGCAAGGTTATCCTGGGCACTGTGGCCGGAGACTTGCACGACATCGGCAAAAACCTGGTGGGGATGATGATGGAAAGCGGCGGCCTTCAGGTGGTGGACCTGGGGGTGGATATTGCGCCCGAGAAATTTGCGGAGGCAGTCCGGAAGTACAAGCCGGACGTAATAGGACTCAGCGCCCTCCTGACCACCACCATGCTGGTCATGAAGGACACCATTGAGGTGCTGCAGGAGGAAGGCCTCAGGGACCAGGTAAAGATTATCGTCGGCGGCGCCCCTGTAACGGCAGATTTCGCCCAGGAAATCGGCGCCGACGGCTGGGCCCCCGATGCAGCCTCAGCCAAGGACCTGGTCCTGGAACTGACGGGCAAATAATTAGGGAAAGGGGATAGAAACGATGAGAAGCAATTTCAAGGCAAATGCCACGGCTACTCTCCAGGTGCTGACGGAAGAACAGATCAAACGCCTGCTGGCAGGAGCTATGGAAATACTGGAAAGGACCGGTGCCGTATATCACGACGAGGAGTCCCTGGAGATCCTCAAAAAAGCCGGTTGTTATGTGGATGGAAATCGGGTGCGCATCCCCGGGAAACTGGTGGAAAAGGCCTTAAGGTCCGTTCCCTCCCGGGTAACCCTTTATAACAGCAGGACAGGCAAGAAAGAGATGGAGATGGGGGGGAACAACTCCTTCTTTGGCCCCGGCTCCGATACCCCCTTCACCATCGACCCCTATACGGGCAACAGGATTCCCGCCAGCAGGAAGACGGTAGCCATGGCTTCCCGGGTGGTGGACGCCCTGCCCAATATGGACTTCATGATGTCCCTGGGCATTGTTCAGGATGTGCCCCCGCAGATCTATGACCGCTACCAGTTCCAGTCCATGGTTTTGAACACATCCAAGCCCATCGTCATTACGGCCATTGACCGGCCCGGCTATTTCGATATTATTGAAATGTGCGAGTTCATTGCCGGCGGTGAGGAAGAACTGAAGAAATATCCCTTCCTGACCCTGTATGCCGAGCCCATCTCGCCCCTGCAGCATGCCAACGATGCGGCCCAGAAGCTGGTGCTGGCGGGCAAGAAGAGCCTGCCCGTTGTCTACACTCCCTGCATCATGGCGGGAGGCACGGTGCCGGCCACCCTGGCGGGAGCCATGGTCACGGGATTGGCGGAAAGCCTGAGCGGCCTGGTCCTGAACCAGGAAACCAACGAAGGGAACCCCTTCATCATGGGCGGCGTCTTTACCGTCATGGATATGCAGACCACCATCTTCTCCTACGGGGCGCCGGAGTTCAACCTTATGATGGCGGCTCTGGGTGATGTTTCCAACTACCTGGACCTCCCCATGTTCGGTACCTGCGGCTGCAGTGATTCCAAGCTGGTGGATGAGCAGGCCTGCATCGAAGGGGCCATGTCAATATTGACCACCACCCTCTCGGGAGGGAACCTGAACCACGATGTGGGATATATCGAGCACGGCAACTGCTCCTCCCTGGAGTACCTGTGCATCTGCGACGACCTGGCCGGCTACGCCAGGAGGATTACCAGGGGCATAGAAGTTAACCGGGAGACCCTGGCCCTGGATGTCATCGACAAAGTTGGGCCGGGAGGGAACTTCCTCATGGAACCCCACACCTTTGACTATTACAAAAAAGAAACCTACTATCCTCCCCTCTTTGAGCGGCATTTCTATGAAAACTGGGAAAAGGCCGGGAAGAAGAGCCTCTTTGACCGGAGTCACGAGCGGGTCATGGATATTCTGGATAACTACAAGCCCGACCCGCTGCCCAAGGAAGCCGTGGATAAAATGGAAGAAATCATTGAACGGGCAGCCAATAAAATCCTCAAATAGCACCGGTATCGGGAACTGGAGGGATGGCAGTGGTGAACATCGGGTTGGGCATTGATACGGGCGGTACCTTTACTGATGGTGTCATATTCGACCTGGATACAAAAGACATCATCAGAAAAACCAAAGTAATTACCACCAGGCACGACCTGGCCGGGGCTGTGGACAGCTGTCTCAGCAACCTGTTTGCAGCGAATACGGAGAGGTTTGCCCTGGAAGACATAAGAATGCTCAGCCTGTCCACCACCCTGGCCACCAATGCCATAGTTGAGGGGCAGGGGGCGGAAGTAGGCGCCATACTCCTGGGATTCGAGCCCCGGGACCCCCTGCCCACCCCCCATATCATTTCCCTGGAGGGCGGGTGTTCCATCAAAGGGACCATAACCAGGGAAGTGGACCTGAAAAAGGCGGAAACAGAAATTTTAGCCCTCAAGAGCCATGTGGATGCTTTTGCCGTCTCGGGCTACCTGAGCGTGAGAAACCCCAGCCAGGAGCTGGAGGTCCAAAAGCTGATCCACCGGTTGACGGGTTATCCCGTGGTCTGCGGCCACCAGCTAACTTCGGAACTGGGTTTTCACGAGAGAACGGTAACGGCCGTTTTGAATGCCCGCCTGATCCCTTTGATCACGGATTTGATCGGCTCTGTTAAAAGAATAATGAAAGAAAAAGGCATCCGGGCTCCCCTCATGGTGGTGAAGGGGGACGGCAGCCTCATCAGTGAAGAGAAGGCCAGGGAGAGGCCGGTGGAAACCCTCCTTTCCGGCCCCGCCGCCAGCATCGTGGGAGGTATGGCCTTAAGCAAGCTTGACAGGGGCCTGGTCATCGATATGGGGGGGACCACAACGGATGTGGCGGTTTTTGCCGACGGGAAAACCGCCGTCAGCCCCAAGGGAGCCAGGGTGGGGGGCTGGTTGACCAGGGTCAAGGCGGCGGATATCACCACCATCGGTTTGGGGGGAGACAGCTTCATCCGGATTTCCACAAACGGGGTGCTTTCCATCGGGCCCCAGAGGGTTTTCCCCCTGTGCTGGATTGCTTGTAAACACCCTTATCTCCTGGGGGAGCTGGAAGAAATCAATGAGGATAAAAAATACTTTCCCGTCAATTCCCAGCCCACCACCATCCTTGCCCATATCAGGGACCCCCTTCACCTGGACCTGACGGCAACGGAGAAAGAAATCCTGGAACTGGTCAGGGAGAGTCCTCACAGCCTCTATTATCTCAGCAAAGCCCTTGAAAAAGACGTGGACATTCTGCCCTGGCAGCGGTTGGTAAAGATAGGCTCCCTGCACCGGGCTTCCCTGACGCCCACGGATATTCTCCATGCTGCCGGGGATTTCAGCCGCTGGGATTTAAGGGCCGCCCTTTTGGGGGTGGAAATTATGGCCCGGAGGTACGGTAAAAAGGCCGATATCTTTATAAAAGATGCCCTGGAGGAAATCTATTACATGGGCGCCCTGGTAATCATGGAGGTCCTGGCGGCGGCCCAGGGAGGCAGGTTCCTCCCCGGGGAGAAGGGCAGCCGGTATTTCATCGATGAGATGCTGCGCCCCGGCAAGAAGGCAAGGGCCGGATTTATCGAGTTTTCCGTGCAGCCCAAAGTGCCCATCGT
>SLHK01000033.1 GCA_007136165.1 Syntrophomonadaceae bacterium | reverse complement strand
TGCCTTGTCCTGCAGCAGACAGCCTTTCTTGAGGAACACAACCCGCTGTCGGAGGGAGTTGACGATGTCCTTGTCGTGGGTAGCCATGATAACGGTGGTACCCCTGATATTTATGGTTTTCATAATTTCTATAATTTCTTCGGAGGTCTTGGGGTCCAGGTTCCCCGTGGGTTCGTCAGCAATTATGAGGGAGGGCATTCCCGCCAGGGCCCTTGCCAGGGTCACCCGCTGCTGCTCCCCCCCGGAAAGTTCCCTGGGGGTACACTTGAGCCGCTCTCCCAGGCCCACCATATCCAAAACTTCGGGAACCCTTTTTTTAATATCCCGGTCCAGGTAGCCCGTCACCTTCATAGCGAAGGCCACATTGTCATAAACGCTGTGTCCATAGAGAAGGCGAAAGTCTTGAAAGACCACGCCGATACTCCTTCTCAAGTAGGGAACCTCCCGGCGCTTCATCCGCATCAAGTCCCGGCCGTTTACTTTGAGCACGCCCTTATCGGGAACAATTTCCCGGATAAGCATTTTGATCAAAGTGGACTTTCCCGCACCGCTGGCTCCTACTATAAAGACGAATTCTCCCTTTTCAACCGTTAAAGAGATATCGGATAGCGCTTCAACACCGTTGGGGTATATCTTGTAAACATGCTGCATCTCTATCATGAGTTAAAAACATCCCCCGTTATTGTAGAACTACTTGACATAAATTCGACAAGCCTCTCCTAATTCCTTTAACATATCTTAAAAATTATTAAAAAAATATAAAAAAATACCACCTACAGGTGGTAAGTGGTAAATTAAAGGATATTTTGTCAGTAATTACTTAAATTTTTCCTTTAGCGCCAGGGCCTGACCAACGGCATCCGCCAAATCCCGGGGACTGAGGCCATATTTTTGCAAAAGCTGTCCGGGGGGGCCGGATTCACCGAAGGTATCTTTAACGCCCACCCGCAGGACGGGAACGGGATAGCGTCCCGCCAGGCATTCCGCCACCGCTCCTCCCAGGCCCCCGATAATGCTGTGCTCCTCCGCTGTAACCAGGGCGCCGGTATCCCGGGCGCAGGTAACCACCAGGTCTTCATCCAGGGGCTTTATGGAAGCCATATTCACCACCCGGGCCCGGACCCCCCGCTTCACCAGCAAATCGGCGGCCTCCAGGGCCTGGGCCACCATGATGCCGCAGGCAATAATAGTGACATCGCTCCCGTCTCTGAGGATCTCACCCCGGCCCAACTCGAAAGGGGTATCCTCAGCGGTGACCATGGGGACTTTTGGCCGGCCCAGGCGAATATAGAGGGGGCCCCTGACCGTCTTTAAAGCTGCCGCCATAACCTTGACCGTCTCCCGGCCGTCGGCGGGGACTACCACTTCCATGTTGGGCAAAACCCGCATGAGGGCTATATCTTCCAGGGCCTGGTGGGAGGCACCGTCTTCCCCCACAGTGAGGCCCGCGTGGGTGGCGGCTATACGAACCCTCAAGGCGGGATAGGCAATGGAGTTGCGGATCTGGTCATAAGCCCTGCCGGTAGCAAAGACGGCAAAGGTGCTGGCAAAGGGAATATAACCGCTGGCGGCAAAACCCGCCGCCGTCCCCATCATGTCCGCCTCGGCAACACCCATATTGAAAAACCGCTCGGGAAACTTTTGAGCAAACTTTACTGTCTTGGTGGATTTGGAAAGGTCGGCATCCAGGACCACTATCTTTTTATTCTTCCCGCCCAATTCAACCAGCGCCTGGCCGTAAGCATCCCGGGTGGCCTGGGCTTGAACCGTATCTGTCATCATTGACCCTCCTTTTTGCCCTCAAGTTCTTTAAGGGCTTCGTCCCGCTCCTGGGGGCTGGGGGCGCTGCCGTGCCAGTCCGCCTGGCCCTCCATAAAGCAGACCCCCTTGCCCTTCACCGTATGGGCCACGATCATGACGGGCTTCCCCCGGACCTCCCGGGCCTCATCCAGAGCGCCGGCGATGGCCTCCAGGTCGTGGCCGTCCACCTCCAGCACATGCCAGCCGAAGGACCGCCATTTATCCCCGATGGGCTCCACTCCCATGACCTGATCGGTGGTACCGTCAATCTGCAAACCGTTATTGTCCACAAAAGCCGTCAGATTGTCCAGGCGGTAGTGGGCCGCCGTCATGGCTGCCTCCCACACCTGGCCTTCCTGCATCTCCCCGTCCCCCAAAACGGTGTAGACCCGGGTGCGGGACTTTGACAAACGGGCCGCCAGGGCCATGCCGTTGGCCACCGAGAGGCCTTGACCCAGGGAGCCGGTAGAGATTTCCACCCCGGGCAGCTTGCGCATGTCGGGGTGCCCCTGGAGGGGTGAGCCCAGGGTGCGCAGGGTATCCAGGAGTTTGCGCCGGAAAAAGCCCCGGGCTGCCAGGACCGCGTAAAGAGCCGGGGCGGCATGGCCCTTGCTCAAAACAAAGCGGTCCCGGTCCGGGGCACCGGGCATATCGGGATTTATGCGCATCTCCCGGAAAAATAAGACCACAAGAATATCGGCGACGGACAGGGAACCCCCCGGGTGCCCGGACCCGGCGGCGCAGGTCATCTTGATGATGTCCCGGCGCAGCGATAAAGCCACTTCCTTTAGTTCTGCAATATTTGGCATGAAAATTCCACCTCCATAGCATTGTAGCTAACGCAAACGAAAGCCTTCCCCCAAAACTTCACTGACATTGCTGATGACCACGAAAGCCCTGGGGTCGGCGCTGTGCACGATGGCTTTCAACCGGGAGACTTCCTGCTGGCTCAGGATCACCAGCAGGATCTTCCGTTCTTCTCCGGTAAATGCACCCTGGGCCGGGATTTCCGTGGCTCCCCGCTCCAGTTCCGTCAAAACCCGGGCAGCAATTTCCCCGGTTTTATCGGAGATAATCAGGGCGGCCTTGGAAAAACTGAGGCCTTCCTGGACCAGGTCCGTCACCTTGCTGGAGACGAAAAGGGCCAAAAGGGCATAAAGGGCCACTTCCGCATTCAGAAAGATGAGGGCCAGGGCAATGACGATAAAATCCACAATGAGAAAACTCTGGCCGATGGTGAGGCCGAAATAGTGATTGATGATGCGGGCAGCCAGGGATGTGCCCCCCGAAGACCCCTGAGCCCGGAAGACGATGCCCACACCTATGCCCACCAGAATACCTCCATAGATGCTGGCCAGCAGCAGGTCCGCAGTAAGGGGACGCAAGAAAGACAGTACTTCAACGCTGACAGAAAGAAAAACAGCACCAATCAAGGAATTGATGACAAAGCGGGACCCAATAATGCGCCAGGAAAGGATGAGGAGGGGCACGTTGGCGGCGAAAATGGTCAGCCCCACCGGTATATTGAATAAGTGCAGCAGAATAATCCCCAGGCCGCTGATGCCACCGGCGGCAATGCGGTTGGGGATGAGAAAGACATTGAAGGCCACCGCCATGACCAGGATGCCCACAAGGAGCCAAAAGATGTCTTTTACCGTTCTTTTTGTAAGGCCTTTCATAAACGGACCCCTTCTTCTTGCAAAAGAATTTTTACGCCAAACCATGCCGGAGGTAAGCCTCAATAAAAGAGTCCAAATCCCCGTCCAGGACTCCCTGGACGTTCCCCACCTCCACCTGAGTCCGGTGATCCTTGGCCATGGTATAGGGGTGGAGAACATAGGAGCGGATCTGGCTGCCCCAGGCTATTTCCTTCTGTTCCCCCCGAAGTTGGCGCAGGGATTCTTCCTGTTCCTGCTGGTACCTGTCCGCCAGGCGGGCCCTCAGGATCCGCATGGCCCGATCCCGGTTGCTGTGCTGGGAGCGTTCGTTCTGGCAGGTGACCACAATCCCTGTAGGCAGGTGGGTGATGCGTACGGCAGAATCCGTGGTATTGACATGCTGCCCCCCGGCTCCCTTGGAGCGGAAGGTATCGATCTTCAAGTCATCGGGGTTGATGTTCACTTCCTGGGATTCTTCCACCTCGGGAAGGACATCCACCGAGGCAAAGGAGGTGTGGCGCCGGCCCCCGGTGTCAAAGGGAGATATACGAACCAGGCGGTGCACCCCCCGCTCCGACCGCAGGTACCCGTA
>SLHK01000208.1 GCA_007136165.1 Syntrophomonadaceae bacterium | reverse complement strand
TCAGAGATTATGGCGGAGATACGCCGGCTCCACGCCGAAATTTAGGAGGGTTTCCTTGGAAACGATCCTGGCCTCCCGCGCAGGTTTTTGCGCAGGGGTAAAAGCAGCCGTGGAAAAAGCCTTGAAAGCTGCGGCAGAGGCAGAGGGAAAGAGGGTCTGCACCCTGGGCCCCCTGGCCCACAATCCCCAGGTGGTGGACAAACTGACAGAGGCGGGGGTGCCCTCCTTTGCGGTTCCGGGGGAGATTCCACCGGGTTGGGCCGTCATAATCCGTACCCACGGCGCCGCGCCGCAGGTTTTAGAAGAGCTCCGGAAAAATCAAAACCAGGTTATCGACCTGACCTGCCCCATTGTCAGGAAGGTGCAGCAGGCGGCGGCGGCGGAGGCCCGCCGGGGGCGGCAGGTTGTCATTGTAGGGGACCCGGCCCATCCCGAGGTCCAGGGGATTAAAGGCTGGGCGGGAGAAGGGGCCCGGGTGGTCAAAAACCTGGATGACCTGCCCGAAGGCCTGCCGGAGGATACCGTCGTTTTGGCTCAGACCACCTTTATTCCCAAAGAATATGCCCGAATTGCGAAAAAAATACAGGAAAAGTACCCATCGGCCCGGGTTTATGATACAATATGTAAGTCCACTGTATTGCGGCAGGAAGAAGCGGTAAAGATTGCCAAAAAGGTGGATGCCATGCTGGTCATCGGCGGCAGCGACAGTTCCAACACCCGTAAACTGACTGAGCTGTGCCGTGCCATAGGAACAAAAACATATCAAGTCGCTGCGCCTGAAGAAATTGATTCTCTCGGAGGGTGGGCAGGAATCAGTAAGGTAGGGGTCACAGCGGGAGCCTCTACCCCTGAGTGGACGATAAAGGAGGTTATTGGGAAAATGGAAAACAAAGAACCGGAAGTGGTGCAACAAGAGGGTGAGGACTTTCAGGGGGAAATGAAAGATTTTGAAGTGGGCGATAAAGTAACGGGGAATGTGGTCCAGGTAAATGCGGAAGAAGTGCTGGTCGATATTGGCTATAAATCCGAAGGCATTTTGCCCGTTTCAGAAATTTACCTGATGCCGGGTGAGTCTCTGGAAGATACGATAAAACCGGGAGATGCGGTGGAGGTTCTGGTCAAGAAGGTGGACGATGAAGAGGGGAAGGTTATTCTCTCCAAAAAAAGCCTGGACAAAAAAGTGACCTGGCACCAGCTGGAGAAAGCCCTGGAAGAGAAGACTACCATGACAGGGAAGGTCAAGGAAGCGGTCCAGGCGGGCATCATTGTTGACCTGGGAGCAGGCCTGGAAGGTTTTATGCCCGGTTCCCTGGTGGATACCCGCTATGTTCCCGACTTCAAAGAGCTCCTGGGAAAAGATGTGGAGTTTAAGGTTATCGAGATCAACCCGGAAAAGCTGAAGGTTATTCTATCCCGTAAACTGGTGCTGGAAGAAGCGGTGGAGAGCAAGAAAAAGGAAACCCTGGAGCATCTCAAAGAAGGAGATATTATCAAGGGAGAGGTCCGGCGCCTCACCGACTTTGGCGCCTTTGTGGACGTGGGCGGCATAGACGGGTTGGTGCACATTTCGGAGATTGCCTGGAAGCGCATCGACCATCCCCGGGATGTCCTGAAGGTGGGCGAAGAAGTCCAGGTTAAGGTTCTGGAAGTGATTCCGGAGAAGGAAAGGATCGGCTTAAGCCTCAGGCAGGCCCAGCCCGACCCCTGGACCGTCCTGGAAGAAAAATTCAAGCCCGGCTCCGTGGTGGATGGAAAGGTCACCCGCCTGGTTAACTTCGGTGCCTTTGTGGAACTCCTGCCCGGGGTGGAAGGCCTGGCCCACATCTCCCAGCTGGCGGACTATCACGTGAAGCATCCCCAGGAGATCCTTGAGGAAGGCCAGGATATCAAGGTCAAGATCCTGGACATCAACATGGGGGCCAAGCGCATCAGCTTAAGCGTCAAGGAAGCCCAGGGCCACAGAAACAAGTTGGAGAACATGCCCGATGCAGATGCCGGCTCCGGCGTAACCCTGGGGGATGTCTTTGGAGACCTCTTTGATCAGGATGATAAGGATGATAAGGAAGATTAGGGATGAGGAGCAGGCGAAAGGTTGAGCACATCCAGCATGTGCTTCAGGAGCCTTTGAGCAACGCCGATTTTTCCGATATCCGTCTTCTGCATAATTGTCTGCCCGGCACCTCCGGGAGCCGGGTGGAACTTGGTACAAAAGTGGCGGGCCTTGATTTGGCTCTGCCTTTTTTTTTCAATGCCTTAACGGGCGGGGCGGCCGGGACGGAGGAAATCAACCACAAGCTGGCCCTGGCCAGCCGCCATTTTCGCATCCCCATGGCGGTGGGTTCCCAGAAGGCCGCCCTGGAGGATCCTTCCCTGGAGGGAAGCTACAGGATTGTGCGAAAAACATGCCCCGACGGCCTCATTTTTGCCAACCTGAGCGCCGGCTGCAGCCTGGAGGAAGCCCGGCGGGCCGTGGATATGTTGGAAGCCGACGCCCTGCAGCTGCACCTGAACGCACCCCAGGAAATGGTCATGCCGGAAGGGGACAGGGACTTTGGTGGATGGCTGCGAAATATCACAGAGGTAACCGAAGGGCTGAAAGTCCCTGTTATAGTTAAGGAAACTGGTTTTGGCATGGCGGCGGAACAGGTGGGGATGCTGGCCCAGGCAGGGGTAAAGGCAGTGGATGTAAGCGGCCGGGGCGGCACCAATTTTATCAACATAGAAGCAGGCAGGGCAGGCTTTGCCGCCGGTGAGCTGGCGGATTGGGGAATTCCCACTCCCTTAGCCCTCCTGGAGGCTTTGGAAGGAAAGTCCGGCACTGTGGATATTATCGCTTCCGGCGGTGTCAATACCTCTTTGTCCATGGTTAAATCCCTGGCCTTGGGAGCCGCGGCCGTAGGCCTTGGAGCCCTGCCCCTGAAGCTCATCCTGCGGGAAGGGGTGGACAGGGCCGTTAAAGAGCTGGAGGAAATTATTGAGGGTATAAAGAAGTATATGGCCCTTTTGGGAGCCCGGACAGTTACAGATCTTAAGCAGGTTCCCCTGGTCATCCTGGGGGAGACGGGGGAGTGGCTTAGGGCCCGGGGGTTCCCCGCCCATAAGTACGCCCGGCGGGACTTCCGCCAGCTATCTTGAAAAAGATAGCTTTTTTTATTGGGAAAAATATTTCCTCCCGGTGCCCGGGGTTTGCCTTTTTCTCTCCCTCAGGAATAAAAGGGACCCGGTCGGAAAATCTAATGGTAAATACACTGACTGGGAGGTTAATGAGATGCCTGTAGGGATGATTATTTTGCTGATTACAGCGGTGCTGATCTTCCTGGGGCTGGGCCAAAGGGTACTGGACCGGCTGCGGCTCACGGATAAGACGGCCCTCTTGTTTATCGGCGCTATGCTTATTGGCGGCTTTTTGCCCGATATACCCCTGGGGGGGAATATGGCCATAAACATCGGCGGCGCTGTCATACCCCTTATTCTGGTAGTCTACCTCATCATCAAGGCCGGGACTGTCAAGGAAAAGACCCGGGCCATTATCGCCGCCCTGGCCACGGGTGCGGCCGTCTATGGCGTTTCCAAGCTCCTGCCCACGGAACCCACCTATTACCTGCTTTTAGACCCCATCTACGTCTTTGCCCTGATCGCCGGTACCTTCGGCTACCTGGCCGGGCGTTCCCGGCGTTCCGCCTTTATCGCCGGGGTGGGCGGCATGGTCCTCATGGACCTCATCTCCCGGATGGAGCTCCTGATCCGGGGGGTTACCGCCCGGGGAACCCTGGTCATCGGCGGTACGGGTATTTTTGACGGTATCGTGGTGACGGGTTTCATCGCCCTGGGCCTGGCGGAGGTGGTGGGGGAAGTCCGGGAGCGGGTCCAGGGAGGGCCATCCATGGACCGTCCGGAGGAACTCATGAAAGGACTGTCCGACGAGGAAATCGGCAGTATGGAAGGTGACGGCGAAGGCGGAGAGGACGGCGGCCGGGAGGAAGGCCATAAAAATGAAGAGGAGGGCCAAGGTCATGACCATGAGAGGCAAGATTAAGTTCCTGTTACCCCTCATCCTCATTCTTCTTCTAACT
>SLHK01000207.1 GCA_007136165.1 Syntrophomonadaceae bacterium | reverse complement strand
GGGCACCTGAGGGTTAAGATTGTTGAGCCCGGCAACCCGGACTACATCGCTGCCTGTGGCGGCATGACCCAGGTCCTGGGAAAGGCCCTGGTGGAAACTTCCCTGGGCCGGCATTTTCATATCGAGCTCCGGGAGCCGGTACAGGAAATCCTTTTGGAAACGGATGCGGGCTTGCTGAAACTTCAGGTAGAGATTCGAGAAGGGGTTGCCACCAGGGTCCTGTCGGACTTAACCTTTTTTGCCAGAGACTGCTACAGCACGGGGGTTTACCCTATGACCCTTAAAGGGGTGCAGGTTATGCGGGTGGGGAAATTCCTGGTGGTGGACGGAGATAAGCTTAAGCGAAAATTCCCGGAACTCGATTATGCTTCCCTGGACGAGGATACCCGGGAAGTTTTGTTTGCCCTGTACAGGGAATACCACTCCCAAACAGGGCTGGACAGCTATGATTTCTCTTTTTTTGACGGAAACTCCCGGGCCGGGGCGGATTTGCGGGCCGTCTTTCCCCACAATATCAGGGAAGGCTGGATAGAACCCACCTGCGGCACCGGCAGCGTGGCCCTGGGCATAGCCCTTTATGAGGAAAGCCGGGCTCCTGCCCGGGAAGGGGCCTTCAGGGTAACCTTGGAAACCGGCGGCGGCTTAAACCTGGGGGGCCCGGACCTTACCGTATTGGATATGACCTATGACGGGGGGGAGCTGACGGAGGCTCTTTTTTCCCACAGTTGTGTTCAGGTTACCTCCCTGGGCCAGGTGATAATTCCGTAAGGGCCCGTATCATTTTTCCAAACTGCTAAAGGCCGGTGAAGGCCTTTTCTTTTATTTTTAAGCTTTTATTATTTATCCGGCAGGGATTTGGTAAAATATATAGAAGTGATGATAAACTCTTTAGCAAGCATCATGGAGGTTACAGCATGCAGCTTCCCACTTTAAAGATTGGCAGCCTGTTACCCAAATTTCCTGTAGTTCAGGGTGGAATGGCCATCCGCATCTCCACCGCACCCCTGGCGGCGGCGGTGGCGGAGGCAGGAGGTGTGGGCACCATCGCCGGCACGGGGATGAGCCTGGAAGAACTGGCGGCCGAGATCCGCCAGGCCAAAAAGCTGACGCGGGGTATTATCGGTGTCAATGTCCTTTTTGCTGCCCGGAATTTCGCCCAACTGGTGACCACGGCCATGAGGGAAAAGGTGGATTTTATCGTTTCCGGGGCCGGCTTTTCCCGGGACATGTTCGCCTGGGGCAGGGAAACCGGCACCCCCATCGTTCCCATAGTTTCCTCCGCCAGGCTGGCAAAACTGGCGGAAAAGATGGGCGCCGCCGCTTTGGTGGTGGAAGGGGTTGAGGCGGGGGGGCACCTGGGGACGGATATGCCCTTAAAAAGTATTCTGGCGGATATTCGGGAAGCTGTGAAGATTCCCATCATTGCCGCCGGCGGTATCGCCACGGGAGCCGAGGCGGCCAAATTCCTTTCCCTGGGAGCTGACGGGGTCCAGCTGGCCACCCGTTTCCTGGCCAGCCATGAATGTACGGCCCCTATGAACTACAAAGAGGCCCACGTGGGGGTAAAACAGGAGGACATCGTCCTGGTGGACAGCCCCGTAGGCCTTCCCGGCAAAGCCATACGGAACAGTTTTTCCGAAAGGATGGCCCGGCAACTCTCGCCGGAAGGGGAGAAATGCTCCACCTGCCTGAAAAAATGCTCCCGCCGGTTCTGTATCTTCGCGGCCTTGAACCGGGCCCAGCAGGGGGACCTGGAAAACGGCCTGATTTTTTCCGGAGAGAGTGCGGTGAAGATAAAAAAAATCCTCCCGGTGGAGGCCATTATGGAGGAGCTGGTGGAGGGGATCAAAAATTCCCCCGCCCGTGAGGACCCCCAGAAAGACACCATCCAGGAGTGAGGCTGAGAAAAAAAGAACCCGGGGCCAGGCCCCGGGTTCTTTTTAATAGATTTTGGCTGCTTCCTGCAGGGCTTCCCCCGTTGAGCAGGCAAAGCCCATCCCGTTCAAGATCGACCCCAGGGCTGACAGCAAAAGGAAGACGCTGTTGGCGTGGGAGTTTTCTCCCATGAGGCCGACCCGCCAGACTTTCCCCTTCAGGACTCCCAGGCCGCCTCCCACCTCTATGTTGTGCCGGTCTAAGAGGGCTTTCCGTACCGCCGGGTCATCGATGCCCTCGGGGATGCGGACGGTGGTCAGGGAAGGTGCCCGGTACTTTTCCTCAACCAGGAGTTCCAGGCCCAGGGCTTCCACCCCGGCCCAAAGGGCGGCGGCGTTGGTCTTGTGCCGCTGAATCCGGGCTTCCAACCCCTCTTCATATATGACCCGTAGGCCTTCCCGCAGGGCAAAGATGGAGGATATGGGCGCCGTGTGATGGTAAACCCGCTCCTTGCCCCAGTAGCTGGCAATCATGCTCAGGTCCTGGTACCAGCTCTGGACCTTTGCCTGCCGCTTCTGGATAACGGCTGCGGCTTTTTCGCTGAAGGTGACGGGAGCCAGGGAGGGGGGTATGCTGAGGCATTTTTGCGTGCCGCTGTAACAGATGTCGATGCCCGTCTTATCCACTTCCAGGGGGCAGCCTCCCAGGGAGGTTACCGTGTCCACCAGGAAGAGGGTTCCCCTGTCCTTCGCCATCCGGCTCAACTCTTCAAGGGGCTGGAGGACGCCGGTGGAGGTTTCGGCATGGACCACTGCCAGCAGCTTGTAATCTTTCTGTGCCAGGGCCTTTTCCACCTCAGCCGTGTCTATGGGCTCCCCCCAGGGCGCCGTAACCGTGTCTACCCGGGCGCCGCAGCGCTCAGCGTTGTCCACCATTCTCTGGCCGAAGACGCCGTTGACACATATGAGGGCTGAGTCCCCCTCTTCCAGGGTATTTACGAAGCAGGTTTCCATACCCAGGCTGCCGGTCCCCGACATGGGGATGGTGAGCTGGTTTTCCGTACGGAAGAGCCAGCGAAGCAGCTCCATGGTCTCATTCATGATCTGCAGAAACTCGGGGTCCAGGTGCCCGATGAGGGGGGTGGCCATGGCTTTCAGGACCCGCGGATGTACGTTGCTGGGCCCGGGCCCCAGGAGCAGCCGTGAAGAGACCTGCAGTTCTTTGTATTCCTTGTCCATAGTGTCACTCCTTCTGCTTTTTAGTTCTATATTAAAGTTATACACCCTTCTAGTTATTTCCTCTTTACCGGGTAAATATCTTTTTTTAAAAGGCGAAAACTTCAGCGCCTTGAAGCTTTGTTTTGAGGCAGGAAATCTCCGCAGAAAAGGGGAATAATAGCCTTAGGAGCATCAGCCTAAACCATACATTCAGGAAAGGAATGCTTAAATGAACTGTCCTTTTTGCAACCTGGATAAAGAGAAGATTATCTTTGAAAACCAGCTGGCGGCGGCCTTTTTGGACCATTATCCCGTATCCCCGGGCCATACCCTTATCATTGCCAAAAGGCATATCGCCGATGTGGAAGAGGCGACGGAAGCAGAAATAACAGCCATTTTCCGCCTTATTTCCCGGTGCAGGCCCTACCTTAGGGAGAAATACTCCTGCCAGGGCTTCAACATTGGAATCAACGCCGGGGAAACAGCAGGGCAAACCGTTTTTCACCTGCATTTCCACCTAATTCCCCGGAGAAAGGGAGACGTGCCCAACCCCCGGGGCGGTGTGCGCAAAGTTATTCCCAACCTGGCCAGGTACCCCCTGGAGGAATTGAAGGAGAAGGGGACTGACTGAAACCCGCCTCTCCTCCCGGGACAGGGAGTTTCAGCGGCAGCGCCCGGGAATGGGGGGCCCTATGCAAAATATTCAGACAATGACGCAGGATTTTTTATAGTTTTTCCGAATATAGTGTAATAAGGGAGGTATGAGCCGTGGCGAAAAATTATTATGTCTACGAACATGTGGTGATTCCCCAGGATGTTACGGTACAGGGAATTGCTTACGACGGCCGGTTTCTTGATTGGGCGTGTACCGCCAGAGAGAGGATGCTGGTGGACAACATGGCAGAGGAGGAAGTCCAGCCCTCGGCTTTTCTGACGGGAGAAGTTAAGATGCGCTATATGATACCGGTTTTTCTCTATGACAGGGTGGAAGTCCGGGTGGGCGTGGGGGACTATACCCGGAGTACGGGAAGGGTCCGCTTAATCTTCCGCTTTATCAAAAAGGGCCATATTCAGAGCCTGGCCGAGGGGTATCAAGACCTCTTCTGCTATGACCGGAGGGTGGGGGAAAGGATTTCCCTCCCCGAAAGCTTTGTGGAGGTGGCGGAAAAATACAAGGATGCATTCGCCTAAAAAAAGCCCCGGCTAAAGCCGGGGCTTTTACGTCTCTCCCATGAGCTTTCGCAAACCGGAGATGCCTTCTTTAAGCCGGCTGCTCAAAGGCTTGATGTCCGTCGCCATCTCCTTGGATTGGGCCCGGGAGTCCAGTTCTCCCGCCAGTTCTTCGCATTCTTTAAGAAGGTCCATGGCCTGCTGCCAATCTTTTTGGGGCAGGGTGTTTTCATTGTTCCCGGCGATGCCGTGGTCGCTGTAGTCCACCCCGGGATACCTGGGTTTTTCCATGTCTTTTCGCCTCCCCTCGAGTTTGCCTTTAGCTTCCCCCCCAATGGCGCAAAATATTAAATGCTCCGGGTAATCCCCGGAGCATTTTCCCTGTTCAGGGCTTTACCGTTCCTCGCAGACAGCCCGGCGGATAAACAGCTTCACCAGGATAACCCCCGCCAGAAAGCCGCCGATGTGGGCCCACCAGGCCACGGCAACGCTTTCAATGCCTATACTGGCCAGGCCGTTAAAGAGCTGGAGGAAGAACCAGAAGAGGAGGAAGAAGACAGCCCTGATCTCGGCCATGGTGATAAAGAAGAAGATGGGGATGATGGTCAGGACCCGGGCATTGGGGCATATGAGGAGGTAGGCCCCCAGGATTCCCGCCACGGCCCCGCTGGCCCCCACTATGGGGACGGTGCTTAAAGGGTTGAAATAAAACTGGGCCAGGCCGGCAATGCCGCCCACCAGCAGGTAAAAGATGAGATAAGGAATATGGCCCAAATTATCTTCCACATTGTCGCCAAATACCCAGAGATACAGCATGTTGCTGATGAGGTGAAACCAGCCGCCGTGGAGAAACTGGTATGTGATGACGGGGGAAAGGGCGCTGAGCAGGCGCCCTTCCGTCAAGAAAGCATTGAACCGGGCCGGGATAAGGCCCAGGCTGTAGGCCGTCTCCACCGCTTCAGCCTGGGAAAGGGTCAGCATCCAGATAAAGACGAAAATGTTGGTCAAAATCAAAGTAGTGTTGATGACGGGAAAAGTACGGGTCCGGGTCGAATCCTTAATGGGTATCATTAGTAAGCCACCTTTCGGCTATGGCAAAATATTCGGGGATTTGCTGCTTTTATCCTATGTAAAAGATTTCTTTGGCCTATTTTTATTATAGCATTTCCCGGGAAATGCCGAAACACTATTATGTTTTACCTTCCCCATCAAAGTATGCGGCTTTACAGTCTCCTTCCCGACGGGTATATTATTAGGGGACGATTCTTTTGCTGGCACAACGGGTCCCTGAAGGGTGGCGGAGAAGAGTGGCATTACTGAGTCTAAACAACATCAGCAAATCCTTTGGTGACAAAAAAGTGCTGGAGGGCGTATCCCTGCAGGTCAGCCACGGCGAAAAGCTGGGATTGGTAGGGCCCAACGGCGCCGGCAAAACTACCCTCTTGAAGATTATCCTCCGGCTGGAAGAAGCCGACTCGGGCCAGGTGGTCCTGGCCCGGGGTGCAGCCCCTGCCTATTTGAGCCAGAAGCCGGAATACCTGCCGGGTACCAGACTGGGAGAATACTTGTACGGTGCTGTCCCGGAAATTATGCGCCTTAGGAAAACCCTGGGGGAAATGGAGAAGGAAATGGCTGCCTGTACCGCCCCGGAGGAAGAAAAGCTTACAGACCTCATGGACAGGTACGCCCAGCTGACCCAGGCCTATGAACTGCAGGGCGGGTATACCCTGGACAGCCGCCTGAAAATGATTACCGGGGGCATGGGCTTTAATCAGGAGGATTTGAACCGGTCCCTTTCCGGGTTCAGCGGCGGCGAAAAGACCCGGGCGCAGCTGGCAGCCCTGCTTCTCAAGGAACCGGACCTCCTGCTGCTGGATGAGCCCACCAACCACCTGGATATGGATGCGGTGGAATGGTTGGAAGGGTATCTGCGGGATTGGCGGGGGGCTTTAGTCGTCGTCTCCCACGACCGCTATTTCCTGGACCGGGTAGTGGGGCGCATCGCCGCTCTGGAGGGGAAGAAGCTCCAGGTGTACCGGGGGAACTACTCCAGTTATTTGTACCAGAAAAAAATCCAGGAGGACAGCCAAAAAAAAGCCTACAAAAAGCAGCAGGCGGCCCTTCACAAGGATATGGAGCTCATCAGGACTTCCACTGCCGACGAACGCTCCAAGCGCCAGGCTCGCAGCCGGGAAAAGCGCCTGGAAAGGCTGGACGTTTTGGATAAACCCTCTGCGGCCCAAAACATGGCCCTAAACTTTGGCTTTGGGGGACGCAGCGGCCGTATGGTGGTGGCCTTTGCGGGGGTGGCCAAGAACTTCGGGGAACTGCAGCTCTTTTCCCATGTAGATTTTACCCTTTACTGGGGAGACCGGGTGGCCATGGTGGGGCCCAACGGTGCCGGGAAAACCACCCTGCTGCGCCTGATCACCGGGCAGGAAACGGCCGACGAAGGCCGGGTGAAGGTGGGGGCCAGCGTGAGTACCGCCTATTTTGACCAGGAGCAGGGTCAGCTGGACCCCGAGAGCACTCCCCTGGATACCATCATGGCGGAAGGGGGACTTAAGGAGCAGGAGGCCCGCAGCTACCTGGGGCGCTATCTCTTCCGGGGAGATGACGTTTTCAAAGAGGTCAAGGATTTGAGCGGCGGCGAGAAATCCCGCCTGGCCCTGGCCAAGGTGGCCCTGACAGAAGGTAACTTCCTCGTCCTGGATGAGCCCACCAACCACCTGGACATCAAGGGGGTGGAGGAGCTGGAATCCTCCCTGGAGGAGTACCCCGGTACCCTGCTGGTGGTCTCCCATGACCGCTACTTTATTCAGCGCACAGCCACCAAAGTTCTGGAAATCAGGGATGGTAATGTAACCCTGTACAAGGGTGGGTATGACGGCTATATTGAGGAAAAAAACCGCCGGAGGCGGACGGAGGAAAAAGCAGGGCCGGGAGAGGCCGTAATTTCCAGGCGGGAGCAGCGGGAACGGGAAAGAGAAGAGCGGGAGCAGGTGCTGGCCCTGCGGCGACAACGCCGCAGCCTGAAGAGGCGCCTGCAGGAACTGGAGACGGCTATTAACGGGGAGGAAGAGAAGGTTGCTCTTCTGGAAGCTAAAATGGCGGTTCCGGGGTTTTACGACAATTTTATCGAAGCCCGGCAGGTTGCGGCTGATTTCGACATGGCCCGGGAAAACCTCAAGTCCCTGTACCGGGAGTGGGAAGAGGCGGGGCTTAAACTGGAGAGGCTGCCCCCGGAAGAGGGCTAGGTTAAGATTTGGAGGGCCAGGGGCAGGACTTCCACATCTACGGGGGTCCGGCCCGGTATCTCCCCGTCCATCTCCAGCAGGGCGGGTTCCGGGGATTTGATGGAGATTTTTTTACCGCGGGCGTATTTTACCCCCTTGATTTCCAGGTGTCTGCCGCTGTAGACTTTGGGCAGGCTCATCAGGAGCCTGGGTTTGGAAAGGTCGGGGAGGATGGTGACATCCAGGAGACCGTCGGTGAGCATGGCCTGGGGGGTAATCTTCATACCTCCCCCGAAGAAGCGGCCGTTGCCCAGGGCCACTGTGACAAACTTCCCCTGCCAGGTGATCTCCTCATCGATGGCCAGGGTCATTTCCTTGTTTTTGTAGAGGAATATGGAGACGATGACTCCCCAGAGAAAGGAAACAAACCCGCCCAGGGCCTTGGAGGTGTTGTTGACCCTCTCGGCCGTCTCGCCGCCGATGCCCACATCGGCCACGTTCAGGAAATAGCGGTCCGCCATAGTGCCGTCGGCCCGGGCAAAACGGGCCCGTCCCACATCCAACAGGGTTTTCTCGCCCCTTTCAATGACCTTCACTGCTGATTGGATATCTTTGGGAATCCCCGCCGTGCGGATAAAGTCGCTGCCGGTGCCCATGGAAATTACCCCCAGGCTGCTCCCGGCTCTCACCTCTTCATCCACCAGGAAAAACCCGTTGGCCACTTCATTCAATGTGCCGTCTCCGCCCACGGCCACCACCACGTTGTACCCCCCCCGGAGGCTGTCTCTGGCGATTTCCGCCGCTTCCCAGGGACCCTCCGTCATCCGGAAGTCGTACTCTAAGCCCCTGGTATCCAGAATGTTTTTTATTTCCGGCCACCGTCGGCTGGTCCTGCCGTTGGAAGAAGCAGGGTTCACAATAAACATAAACCGGTCCGGCATTTTTTCACCCCCGGAAGAATGTTGGGAAATATACCTGTAAATATTCGTCGAAATTTACGAAATTCCTTTCTTCCCCGGGGACGCTTTTTCAGAAATACTCACAGTTTCCATATTTTCCAGGCATTCGTGCAGGAGGGGGGTAAAATCGAAATTTTCCTCAAGGGCCCTGGCCCTGTCTTTTTGGGGCCGGGTGACGGGATGGGGGTCCACGAAGACGGTGCAGCAGTCCTCGTAAGGCCGTATGGAGATGGGGTAGGTGCCAATATTTTTGGCAATGTGGATAATTTCGTTTTTATCGTAGCAGAGGAGGGGGCGGAAAACAGGCAGGCCGGCAGCGTCCTCCGTGACAGCCATGCTTTCCATGGTCTGGCTGGCCACCTGGCCCAGGTTTTCCCCGGTAAAGAGGGCTTTGGCCCCCCGCCGGAGGGCTGTTTCCGCCGCGATGCGCATCATCATACGCCGCATAACGATAACGCCCCAGTCGGAAGGGCAGTGCTGATAGATGGCTTTCTGCAGATTGGTAAAGGGAGCCACGTGCAGGGTCATATCCCCGCCGTAGCGGGCCAGGAGGGCCCACAGGTCCAGGACTTTCTCCCGGGCCCGGTCACTGGTAAAGGGGAAGCTGTGAAAATGCAGGGCCTCCAGGGCCACTCCCCGCTTCAGGGCCAGGTAAGCGGCCACGGGGCTGTCAATCCCCCCCGAGAGGAGCAAAAGCCCTTTCCCGCTGACGCCCACCGGCAGCCCGCCGGCTCCCCGCCAGGCCTCGGTAAAAACATAGGCTTCCGCCTCCCGTATTTCCACATGCAGTCTCTTTTGGGGGCTATGGACGTCCACAGGCAGGTCTTCCAGGCGGGACAGGACATAGGCTGCCACTTCCCGGCTGACCTCCGGGGATTTCAGGGGGAAGGCCTTGTTGGCCCGTTTCGTTTCCACCTTGAAAGTTTCCCCGGGCCGGTGAACCTTTTCCATGAGGGCCAGGGCTTTCTCCTTGATATCCCCCATGTCAAGCTGTGCCCGTACCACGGTGCTTAAGGAGGAAATGCCGAAGGTATCTTTAAGGCGGGAGATTACCTCCTCCAGGTCTCCCTCCATTATCTCCACGAAAAGGCGGCCCCGGGTACGGTAAACCCTGCACCGGCTGGCTTTCTTCATATTTGCGCGAATATTTTTCAGGAGCCTTTCCTCAAAATATGAGCGGTTTTTCCCCTTGAGGGCCAGCTCCCCGTACCTGATTAAAATAAGTTCTGCCACATCTTCACCAACCTTAAAAGAGTTTTACCGGAGCAGCCCCTCCAGCTCTGTCACCGCCGCCGCCAGCTTCTCCAGGCTGTAATCTATCTCCTCCCCGGAGTTAAAGGGGGAGAAGCTGAAACGCAGGGTTCCCGAAATATCCGCTTCCGACAGTTCCAGAGCCTGCAGCACATGGCTGAGTTCCCGGCGCCGGGAGTGGCAGGCGGAGCCCGTGGAAACATAGATGCCCTCCCCTTCCAGGGTATGCAGGAGCACCTCTCCCTTAAGCCCCGGGAAGGCCACGCTTACGATATGGGGAGCCCCCTTCCGGGGCCCGTTTACTTTAGCCCGGGGCAAACGGGAGGATAGGCCCGCAAGAAACCTTTCTTTCAGCCCCTGCATATGGCGGCAGTTCTCTTCCCTCTCGCCGTAAAGGGACAGGGCGGCGGCGGCAAAGCCGGCGATTCCGGGGGTGTTCTCCGTCCCCGACCTGAGCCCCCCTTCCTGCCCTCCCCCCTGCAGGAGGGGCTTCACCGGCAGGCCTTCCCTTTTGTAAAGGGCCCCCACACCCTTGGGACCGTGAATCTTGTGGGCGCTGATGCTGACCAGATCCGCCTGCCAGGGGCGGGGGCGGCACTCCAGCCTGCAGAAAGACTGGACGGCGTCCACATGGAAGAGGGTGGCGGGGTTTTTCTCCTTGACGGCTGCACCTATTTCCTCCACGGGCAGTATGGTGCCCACCTCGTTATTCACGTGCATGACGCTGACCAGGAGGGTGTCCCGGCGGACCCTGGACCGCAGTTCTTCCAACTCCGGCCTGCCCTCCCTGTCCACCGGCAGGTAGTCCACCTCAAAGCCCTCTTCTTCCAGATCCCGGCAGGCGTACAGGGTGGCGGGATGTTCTATGGCGGTGGTGAGCAGGTGCCTGCCCCGCCTGGCCAGGCGCCGGGCCGTCCCCTGGATGGCCAGGTTTATGGCTTCCGTACCCCCCGAGGTAAAGTAAATTTCCTCCGGGGCCACCCGCAGGATTTCTGCCAGGGCCGCCCTTGACTCATCTATCTTCTTCTCCGCCGCCAGGCCCAGGCGGTGCAGGGAAGAGGGGTTGCCGTAAACCCTTTCCAGGACCTCCTCCATGGCAGCGGCACTCTCCCGGCTGATCCGGGTGGTGGCGCTGTTGTCCAGGTAGACTTCCTTCATGACTAACCATCCGTCCTGCCTTCCGGCATCTTTGGCCCTTCCCGGGACATTCTTTTCCAGGACTGGCTTCAAAAGGTATAATACCATTTCCGTAAGAAAAAATACAGTTAAAAGCATCCCCCAATGCCCTTTTTATTTTTCCGCCGGCAGGGCCCTTCCTTCTTGCCCCCGGGCCCTTAATCTGGTATCCTTTAAGAAAAGCGCCCCGGGGAGAGGCTTTTGGGCACAGCTGAGGAGGAGAAACGACATGGCACAAAAAGACCCGTACGATATTATTATTGTGGGAGGAGGCCCGGCGGGCTACACGGCGGCCCAGTACGCCGCCAGGGCGGAGAAGAAGGTCCTGGTCCTGGAAAAGATGCTTTCCGGAGGACAGATTGCCTCCAGCGAAATGCTGGAGAACTACCCCGGCTTTCCCGAGGGCATCGGGGGAATAGAGTTCGGCCAACTCCTGGAAAAACAGGCCCGCAGGTTCGGGGCCCAAATTTCCATGGAAGAGGTTCAAGGGGTATCCTTAACGGGCGGGTCTTTTAAGGTGCAGACCAAGAAGAATACATACACCTCCGGGGCCATCATCGCGGCTGCAGGGGTCAACCCCCGGTACCTGGGAGTCCCCGGGGAGGAAGAATTCCGGGGCAGGGGGGTTTCCTACTGCGCCACCTGTGACGGGGCTTTCTTCCGGGATAAGGATGTGGTGGTGGTGGGAGGCGGGGATGCGGCCCTGGAAGAGGCGGTATACCTGACCCGTTTTGCCCGCAAGGTGGCCCTGGTCCACCGCCGGGACCGGTTCAGGGCCGTAAAGTATTTACAGGAGAAGGCCTATGCCAACGAAAAGGTCACCCTTTATTTAAGCCATATCCTCCTGGAGATTGGGGGCCAAAACAAGGTGGAGAGGGTAGTCCTTAAAGATTTGGCCCGGGGAGAAGAAAAAGTGGTGCCAACGGACGGGGTCTTTTTCTATGTGGGCAATAACCCCAACACTTCTTTCCTGGGGGACCTTCCCCTGAAGAAGAACTCCGGAGGGTTCCTGGAAGCAGGGGACAATATGGAGACGGATATCCCGGGCCTCTTTGTGGCCGGCGACATCCGGGTCACCCCCTTGCGGCAGGTGGTCACCGCCGTATCCGACGGGGCGGTAGCCGCCGTCAGCGCCGTCAAATACCTGGAAGAAGGGGAATAAACCTTCCCCATCCCTAAAAACAGGGGAAGAAAAAGATGCAGGAGGCGATTTTATGAGCAAGCATATTGTCAATGTCAGTGATGCCGATTTTGAAGAGGAAGTCTTGAAAGCTTCCGGGCCTGTCCTGGTGGACTTCTGGGCTCCCTGGTGCGGCCCGTGCAAAATGCTGGGGCCCGTCCTGGAGGAACTGGCGGAGGATTTGGCCGGCAGGGTAAAGGTAGCCAAGGTGAATGTGGATGAAAATAAAGAAAGCGCCGGCCGTTTTGGTGTTATGAGCATCCCCACCATGATCATTTTCAAAGGGGGCAAGGATGCCGCCACCCTGGTGGGCTTCATGTCCAAAGAACAGCTGAAGGAAAAGATTGAGGAGCAGCTCTAGCCTCCTCCCTTCAGTCGGCCAAAAATAATATTACTTCACTCCCACAGATATTCAGGGAAAGCCCGGCTTTCCCTTTTTTTGTGCAAAGGGTTTGCCGGGGCTGCCGTATAGCCTTAAACCTTTCTTCGAATACTAAGGTTAGAAAAAAAAGGGATGTGAAACGATGCGCAGCATGTGGAAAGGGGCCATCAGCTTCGGGCTGGTCAGCATCCCCATCAGCCTTTACCCGGCCACGGAAAAAAAGGATGTTAAGTTTCGTTTTCTGCACAATGAGTGCCGCACACCCATCAAGTACCAGCGGGTCTGCCCCGCCTGCGACCGGGAAGTGCCGGCAGAGGAAATCGTCCGGGGTTATGAGTATGAAAAAAACCGCTTTGTTATCATCGATGACACAGATCTGGAAAATATTCCCGATGAGCGCAGCCGCACCATCGATATCCTGGATTTTGTGGACCTGGCGGAAATCGACCCCGTCTACTATGACAAGACCTACTTTTTGGGGCCGGGGGAAACGGGGGAGAAAGCCTATGCCCTCCTGCGCCGCATTATGGAGGATACAGGCAAGGTGGCCATTGCCCGGGTGGTCATCCGCACCAAGGAATCCCTGGCGGCCATTAGGGTCTACAGGGGGGAGATGCTGGTCATGGAAACCATGTTCTTCCCCGATGAGATCCGGGATCCCGCCGCCATTCCCGCTCCCGCCCGGGAGGTCAAGGTACACGATAACGAGCTGAAGATGGCCCGGGAACTGGTTTTGAACCTGGCGGAGAAGTTTGACCCCGAAAAATATCACGATAAGTACCGGGAACTCCTCCTGGACATCATCCGGGCCAAGGTGGAGGGGCAGGAGGTGGAGGTTCCCGCCCCCAGGGACGAAGGCAAGGTGGTGGACCTGCTGGATGCCCTCAAGGCCAGCGTGGACATGGCCAAGAAGACCCAGGAAGCGGAGAAGAAACGGGCCGGGGGCCAAAAGGCGGGAGGCAAGGGGAAGGGCAAAAAGAGAAAGGCTGCCGGGGCGTAAAGGATGGCATACCCTTCCAGCATCAGGCCCATGGAACCCCGGCACCACGGGGAGCCCTTTCAGGACCCCCGGTATATCTTTCAGGTCAAATGGGACGGGGTCCGCTACCTGGCCTTCATGGAGGGCGGGAGGCTTAAGCTGCAGAACCGCCGCCTCCGGGTGAAGACCCGCCTGTATCCGGATTTAGCCCCCCTGGCCGGAGCTTTGGGGGAGCGGGGCGGGGTTTTGGACGGGGAAATCATTGCCCTGGGGGAGGAGGGGAACCCCAGCTTTCCCCAGGTGCTGCGGCGGGACCTGGTGAAGGAGGCAGCCCCCGGCCTGGAGCGGCGGATACCCGTTTATTTTATGGCCTTCGACCTTCTTTTTCTCGGTGAAGAAAACCTCATGGCCCGCCCCCTGGCGGAACGCCTGGAGCTTCTGGAAAAACACCTGCTTGTTGGCCCCGCCGTCCTGTTAACCCGGACCCACAGCGACGGGCCGGGGCTCTTTAAAACCGTAGAAGAACGCTCTTTGGAGGGCATGGTGGCCAAAAAAAAAGACAGCCCCTACCGGGCGGGCCAAAAGACGACGGATTGGCTCAAGGTTAAAACCGGTCGCTTTCAGGACTGCCTCCTGGGAGGCTACGCCTTGAAAAGGGGCCGGGTTTCCACCCTCCTGGTGGGGGCCTACCGGGAGGGGGCCTTAATCTACCTGGGCCGGGTGAGTTCGGGCCTCAAAGAAGAGGAGCTCAGCGCCCTGCACCGGGAGCTCTACCCCTACCGCCGGAAAGGCCCCCCCTTTGCCAACCCTCCCCGCCTGGAAGGGTCCCTGGAAGGGGTTTGGCTGGAGCCTACCCTGGGCCTTAAGGTCCAGTACGCCGAATGGACTCCCGATTTAAAGCTTCGCTCTCCCCGGGTCAAGGGGTTTCTCCCCTTTGAGGAGGGAGACTGGACACTGAAATGAGGTGCGCTGTCCATGGATTCCGTGGTCAAGGTTGCCGATAAAGAAGTTAAATTGACAAACCTGGAGAAAATATACTGGCCCGGGGAAGGCTACACCAAGTACGACCTCATCAAGTACTACACCGATATTTCCCCCTACCTGCTGAAGTACCTGAAAGGGAGGCCCGTCAACTTTCAGCGCTTCCCCGACGGCATTCATGGGAAAAGGTTTTACCAGAAAAACTGCCCCGACCACGCCCCTCCCTGGATTAAAACCTTCCCCATCACCTCCGAAGGGGATAAGGTGACCAATTATATCCTGGTGGAGGATGTGCCCACCCTGGTCTGGCTGGCCAACCTGGGGTGCCTGGAGATTCATCCCTGGCTCTCTTCCACGGCAAGCCTTCATCGCCCCGATTATGCCGTCTTTGACCTGGACCCCCCTGATTTCAACTTTTTTCCCCAGGTCCTGGAAGTTGCCCTTCTGGTAAAAGAAGCCCTGGACAGCCTGGGCATTAAGTCCTACGCAAAAACATCCGGTTCCTCGGGAGTACAGGTTTTTGTC
>SLHK01000063.1 GCA_007136165.1 Syntrophomonadaceae bacterium | reverse complement strand
CACCGGCTGCACAGGGAAGCATCCATTTCGAGTTCTTTCATCCGGCCATACATACGGAGAAATTCCTCCGAGGCGCCGTACATGAAGATGTCGTTGTAGATGGAAAGGACATCAGGGATGCTGACCTTTTGGTCGCAGGGCTGGCAGTAACCACAGCCGGTGCAATTGACCCGGCTCTTCTCTTCATACTTCTTTTTCACCTGGTCGTAGATGGCCTCTTCCTCCGCTGTTACAGGCGTAAGGGGCTTGCCGGCCAGCCGGATGTTTTCCTGCACCTCCCCCATGGTGCTCATGCCGCTCAGAACGGTGGCGACTCCCTCCTTGTCCCAGAGCCACCGCAGGGCCCATTCCACCGGGCTCCTTTTCGTCTCTGCCCTCTCCCATACCTGCATGATGTCTTCCGGTACCCTGGTTACCAGTTTTCCGCCCCGCAGAGGCTCCATCGCCACCACCGCCAGGCCCTTTTGGGCGGCATACTCCAGGCCTGCCAGGCCCGCCTGGTAGTGGCGGTCCACATGGTTCAAGTGGATCTGGCACAGGGCCCAGGGGAAGGCATCGGTAATCTCCTTAAAAAGCTCCAGCTCATCGTGAAAGGAAAACCCGGCATAGCGGATTTTTCCCTCTTTTATTGCCCTCTGCAGGAAATTAAAAACGTCAAACTCATGGACCTTCTTCCAGGTTTCCTTGTTCAGAGCGTGAACCAGGTAAAAGTCCACCGCTTCCACTCCCAGTTTTTGCAGCTGCTCGTCAAGAAACTTGTCGGGGTCTTCAGCATTCTCCACCTTCCAGATGGGCAGCTTTGTGGCCAGTTTCACCCGGTCCCGGTACCCGTCCTTCACAGCCTGGCCCACCAGGGCCTCGCTTTCCCCTTTATGGTAGGGATAGGCCGTATCCAGATAGTTAACCCCGTTATCTATGGCATAATGGAGCATCTTGACGGCCTCTTCCCGGTCGATGTTTGCCGGGTCCTGGTCCAGCTTGGGAAACCGCATGCAGCCAAATCCCAGGGCCGAGACCTTAAAGTCAAGACTGCCGAATTTGCGGTACTGCATAGTATCATTCCCCCTTCGAAAGCAGCCGGGACAAAATGTCCACAACCTCTTGTATTTGTCTGTCCCCCACATCCTTGTGGGTGACCATGCGCACCCTGCCGCCGCCAAAGTTGCCGGCCTTGACCCCCCGGGCCGCCAGCAGGGCCAGGAAGGATGCAGCATCATGGCCTGTCCCCCCAACATCCATGACAACAATATTGGTCTGCACCGTCTCCAAATCGATGGCTATTCCCGGGATCTGTGCAAGGCCCCGGGCCAGGAGGCGGGCATTGGCGTGGTCTTCCGCCAGGCGGTGCCGCATTTTCAAGGCTTCAAGGCCGGCGGCGGCCAACACCCCTGCCTGGCGCATGCCGCCCCCCAGGAGTTTCCGGTTCTTCCGGGCCCGGCGGATAAACTCCCCGCTGCCCAGGAGGAGAGAACCCACGGGGGCCGAGAGGCCCTTGGACAGGCAAAACATGACGGAATCAAGCCCTTCCGCCAGGTCTGCGGGGTCACAGCCCAGGCTTACGGCGGCGTTAAAGATGCGGGCGCCGTCCAGGTGGACTTTCAGGCCGTAGGAGCGGGCCACCTGCAGGAGGCTTCGGGTAGCGGCACTATCCATGACCGTCCCCCCCATCCGGTTATGGGTGTTCTCCAGGCACAGAAGAGTGGTGGGGGGTATGTGATCGTCACCGGCAGGACGCACATATTTCCCAACCTCTTGAACCCCCCCGGTATCGTGAAGGCCCCGGACGGGGCAGAGCTGGGCCCCCGTCAGGACCGCCGCCGCCGCCACCTCATAGTGGAGGATGTGGGACCCGGCGTCCACCAGGACCTCGTCCCCCCGGCGGCAGTGGGTCATTATAGCCAGCTGGTTCCCCATGGTCCCCGAGGGGACGAAAAGGGCTGCTTCTTTTTTTAAGAGGGCGGCGGCTTCCGCTTCCAGCCGGTTTACCGTGGGGTCCTCCCGGTAAACATCGTCTCCCACCTCCGCTTCCGCCATGGCCCGGCGCATTTCCGGGGTGGGGACCGTTATGGTGTCGCTTCGCAAGTCGATTGTCTTCATGATATCACCGTCTCCTTAATAAGTTGATTCTTCCATCACAGCAGAGCATTAATTACTTCGTCCCGGCGGGAGGGTTTCCCTGCCTGAGCTTTTACATCCCGGGGAGCATTAGCAGGATTTTGCCTTTACCGGCCAATGCAAGGCTTTTCCGGCCAAAACAGGGGCTTTTCCGGCCGCAAGGCTTCCCCACCAAGCCCGGGCCTTTATAAGCCGGGGGGCATTAGCAGGATTTTGCCCTTTTTATCCCGAAGTAAAGGGGTATTCTGCTTAAAGCATAAGGAGGGCTTTGAATGCCTGAAGAACGGGCTCACGCCCCCGAAAGTACCGGACAGCTGCGGGTACTTCTCCCCGACGGCAAAAGGTTGGAAATCCCTGCAGGAAAAACCCTGCAGGAGCTCAGCCTCACCTTTCGGAGCAGTTTTCCCTGTGACATCGTGGCCGCCCGGGTGGATAACGACCTTAAGGACTTAAGCCATAGTCCCGGACCCGGGTCCCAGGTGGAGTTTATCGACCTCTACCACCAGGACGGCATGCGCATATACCGCCGCAGCCTCACCTTCCTGCTGATTGCCGCCGCCCGGGATCTCTTCCCCCAGGGCCTGGTAAAGGTGGAACACTCCCTGGGAAAGGGCCTCTATTGTGAGATTCAGGGGGCAGGCCCCCTGACCCGGGCCGGCGTGGCGGCCCTGGAAAGGCGCATGAGAGAGCTGGTCAGGGAAAACCTGCCTTTCATAAAAGAACGTATGAGTGTGGAGGAAGCCAGGGAAATCTTTTCCGGACAGGGAGATACCGACAAATACGAACTCTTGAAATACAGGCCCAAGGTGCACCTGGACGTCTATTCTTTGGGAGGTCTGCGGGACTACCTGTACGGTTACCTGGTGCCCGGCACCGGTTATTTAAAACACTTTGCCCTGAAATTTTACATGCCCGGACTGATTCTGCGCTTCCCCGACGAGGGCAGGCCGACGGCCCTGCCCCCCTACGAAGAACAACCCAAGCTCTTTGAAGTTTTCCGGGAAGCGGAAAACTGGGGTGCCATCCTGGGAGTGGATACGGTGGGGACCCTCAACTCCCATATTGAGAGGGGGCAGGGGGCGGATATCCTTCGGGTGGCGGAAGCCCTCCATGAAAAAAAAGTAGCCCGGATTGCCGATATTATCACCCGGGAACAGGAACGGCTGAAGCTTGTCCTCATCGCCGGCCCCTCTTCCTCCGGGAAGACCTCCTTTGCCCAGCGCCTGCGCATCCAACTCCTGGTAAACGGCATTAAAACCCTGCCCATCTCCATGGATGACTATTTCCTGGACCGGGAGAAAACCCCCCTGGATGAAAAAGGGGATTACGATTTCGAAGCCCTGGAAGCCGTCGATGTGGACCTCTTCAACGAGCACCTGTTGGCCCTCATCCGGGAGGAAGAGGTGGAGGTGCCCACTTACAATTTCAAGCTGGGCAGGCGGGAGCTCGGGGGGCGGCAGCTAAAGCTGGATAAAGGCCGGCTGCTGATGCTGGAGGGGATTCACGGCCTCAATGAACGGCTGACGGAGGCCATCCCCCGGGGCAGCAAGCTGAAGGTGTATGTGAGCGCCCTGACATCCTTGAACATGGACCGCCACAACCGTATTCACACCACCGATACCCGACTTCTGCGCAGAATAGTGCGGGACAGCCAGTTTCGCTGTCATCAGGCGGCAGAAACCATTAAGCGCTGGCCCTCGGTGCGGCGGGGGGAAGAGAAGAATATTTTCCGCTTCCAGGAGGAGTCGGATGTCATGTTCAACTCCGCCCTCACCTACGAGCTGGCCGTCTTAAAAAATTTTGCCGAACCCCTGCTGAGGGACATACCCCTTGATGCCCCGGAATACATGGAGGCCAAGCGCCTCCTCCACTTCCTTCAGTATTTCCTGCCCTTTGAGCCCGATGAAGTCCCCTTTAATTCCATACTGCGGGAGTTTATCGGCAAAAGCTGCTTCTTCAGCTAGGCTCCT